>NZ_ARPN01000043.1:0-89650 GCF_054966645.1 Pseudoalteromonas sp. SANK 73390 | reverse complement strand
GTATCTAGCTATGATTTTAATTACACTGTGGGCAAATTTTAAAGCGGAGCTATTTATGCCCACAGTTGTTAAGTGTCCAACCTGCCAAGCGGACGTTACTTGGTCTGAGCAAAGCCCAAATCGGCCTTTTTGTTCCAAACGATGCCAACTAATCGATCTCGGTGAATGGTCATTTGAGAACAATAAAATCTCAACCGCAGTCACTTCAGATACGCAAATGAGTGAGCAAGATCAACAAGAAATGATCGAAGATATTGAAGCAATGCTCGCTAAAAATGATGACTCCTTTTTTAAGTAACTCATTTAAATTACGAACGAAATGGGCACTAATGCGCCCATAAAAGCACCGGATATACTTTAAGCCGTTATTTTGAGTGCCTTTGCATTTTACGGCTTTTTATTTTCGCGAGCTTTTCTCGTTGCTCCGATGTAAGCACCTGCCATATTTGCTGTTTACTTTTTAATTTAGCCAATAATGCGTCATTTTTTACTTCACTGGTTTTTGAAATTAATGTTCGAGCCTGTTGCTCATCAAAATAATCGCTTTCAACTAAGGCTTTAAAATCACCTTGATGCTCACCTCGTACAGCTTTTAGCACTTTCATTGCTCGCTTTTTCTCTGCAACAATTTTAGCTATTTTACTTTGTTGATCTTCGGTCAAATTTAGCTTATTTGCCGCTTTTGTTGATAATAAGAAATGTTCGCTGTGGTGCCTACCTTGACCTGCTTGGCTCAAGGCGCTAAAGAGTAAACTTGTGCTCAAAATTAATACTGCCACTGCTGATGTTGATTTCATGATATTGCCCTTTATATTAATGTGTTCCGTATTAGCTTAACCAGTTCGGTGCAAAGCAACGCAAAGCTATGTAAAGACTGTGTAAAGATCTGCAATTTAATATTTAGCAAGGTAAACTTGGGTTATGGACTATGAGTGAATTTTGTTATGAGTAAGCTGCTATTAATTGAAGACGACCACACATTAAGCGATTTATTATCGGAATACTTAACAGCTCAAGGCTGCGAAGTATTTCAGGCATACGACGGTGAGCAAGGGCTACTTTGTGCAACCAACGAGCATTATGACGTGATTTTGTTAGATGTTATGCTGCCATTATTAGATGGCTTTGAAGTACTTAAAAAGCTTCGAGCAACCCACCTTACGCCCGTTATTATGCTTACAGCTAAAGGCGATGACTTTGACCGGATTTTTGGACTAGAACTCGGCGCTGATGATTATTTACCCAAACCATTCAATCATCGTGAGCTGCTTGCCAGAATTCATGCTATTGGTCGGCGTATTGATTACATTAAACAAGCCAGCAGTCAAACATCTGAGTTAACGCTTAACAATGTCACATTAAATGAATTAGCGCGCAGAGTTTGTGTTTTTGAGCATGAACTCACACTAACAGGTACTGAATTTGCAGTGTTACATCAGTTGATGAAACATGCCGGGCAAGTAGTCACAAAGGATACTATCAGCCAACATGTTTTAGGACGCCGCTTAGCACCTTTTGATCGCTCCATTGATGTCCATGTTAGCAACTTACGCAAAAAAATAGCACGGCATAATGATGCTAACTGCATTCAAACTATCCGAGGCAGTGGCTATGTATTTTTGGCGTAATAAAGTAATGCTAAAAGAAAAATTCAGCAACTTTAAGTTCAGACCTTCAGGGCTATTTTTCCTAAGCTTTTTTAAGTCTTTTGGCTGACCATTATAAGCATTTTGTTATTATTGGTAGCGCTTAGCCAGCTACAACCAGAACAATTAGAAAGTAAACCCTTAAAAGGTAAATTGCGTGATACGATGATTCACCTACGCCACAACATAGAGCGATTAGTTAACGTTAAACAAAAACCGCTTATGAAAGTGATTACACATTCGCGCTTTAACCAACATAAATGGTTGTATTTAGTTCATGAAAATATAGAACAAAGTATCAGTTCAACCCCAAACAAGTATGATTTAGACCTTTCTTTGCTGCATTTTAATGCCACCAACGAGCCGCTATTTATCGCAACTGAACGCTATTTTGCTTATGGCCCTTTTCCTATTTCATTAGAGGGTCAACAATACCAAATGTATCAGATTAAGCCTTTGCGTGAGTCACCTTGGTTAATGCGCATCAAAATGCTACCGTTCTGGCTAAAAGCAATTGCAGTATTGTTACCATCTATATTGCTGAGCATTGTATTTAGCCGCCGCTTAGTTGCACCACTGAATGCGCTTGGGCGCAGCGCCAACAAACTCGCCTTAGGTGAATTAACCACGCGCGTTAATATACCCAAACACCGTCATGATGAAATAACCATTTTGATGCATGACTTTAATCATATGGCAGATAAGTTAGAGCAAAGCGTAAATACACATAAGCAGCTACTAGCTGATGTATCACATGAACTTCGCTCACCTTTAACACGGTTAACTCTTGCCAATGCTTTAGCGCAAGAGCATGCGAGCGAGCACCTACTAACTTACTTAACTCGAATTGAAAAAGAAGCACATTGCTTAGATAAAATGCTTGCCGATATTCTTACCCTATCTAGATTAGAACATAACCAACAAAACCTGCAATTACAACAATTAAGCTTAGCAACATTACTAGACAACTTGTTACTCGATGCGCAATTTGAGGCCGAGCAACGCCATAAAGTATTAAATATTGCGAAAGTGCCTATGATGGCACTCATGTGTAATGGCCCATTACTCAGTAGTGCCATTGAAAATGTTCTACGTAACGCCATCAAGTATGCAAATAAACAAATCGACCTCTCATTTTCGATAACTAAACAGTCCTTGGTGCTGGTAATTCGTGATGATGGTGAGGGTGTATCGGATGACTCACTTAAGCAGCTTTGCCAACCATTTTTTCGTACTAGCCAATCAAGAAACAGAGACAGTGGTGGTATTGGCCTTGGTTTAGCCATTGCTAAACGTGCGGTTTTCGCGCACCATGGTACTTTAGAGTTTGAACACAACCAGCCGCAAGGTTTGGCTGTCACAATCACATTACCTATATGAACTTTTACAGTAACAGCGCGCAATTAGTACAACACAATAGTGCGATAAAGCAACACTGGCTGCATTGCCAACAAGGCTACTTTAACGGCTCAAGTGGACGGCTGTTTTATGCTTATCATATTCCTAAAACAGCAAATTACAGTGTTGTTATAGTCAATGGCCGAATTGAATCTGCTTGGAAGTATCAAGAGTTGATGTGGGAGTTGGCAAAAAACAATATCGCAGTTTTTACCTATGATCATATTGGACAAGGGCTATCTGAGCGCTTGCTAACTAATCCACATGTAGGGCATGTAACTCAATTTTCAAATTATGCTGATGACCTCAATACTTTTATCACCAACCTTGTGATGCCCCAACAAAAAGGGCCACTATTTATGCTTAGTCATTCAATGGGGGCAGCTATTAGTTGTGATTACTTATCACGTTACCCAAGTACCATCAGTGGCGCTTTTTTATCTGCACCAATGTTTGATATTTACACCCATAATATCCCCTATCGCCTTGCTGCATGGGCTGCAAAAATAGCGTGCTGGTTAGGGCTTAGTAAGCGTTATGCATTTGGCCAAAGTAACTACGTGAATACACCGTATCACGAAAACCAATTAACTCACTGCCCTACTCGTTATCAACGTTTTCGCGCTTTATATCAAAGCGAAGCCGAATTATGCTTAGGTGGCGTGAGCTTTGGATGGCTAAACCAAGCATTTCGCTTTATAGCAAACCTACCTGATTTAAAAATCCAAACGCCTTTATTTATTGCCAGCGCTGAGCAAGATGAAGTCGTCAACAATCATGCTCAAATTCGTTTTTCTCACACTCATCCAAACGCAAACCTTAAGGTATTTTCAGGTGCAAAACATGAACTATTGTGCGAAAAAGATGAAATTCGCCATGCAGTGCTTAGCGAATTCTATCAGTTTTGTGATAGCTTGGGGTTAACTGCCAAAGACACAGGGTCTTGATGTATTAATATATCCAGCTCACCTTCAAAAGCTTGTTGGATCATCGCCACGACATCATCACTAACCGTATGCGCTCGCATCAAAGGCATATCATCATCTAACTCCAGGTGCAGCTGAATAAACTTAACCTTGCCACTTTGTCTAGTACGCAAGTCGTGCACACCATAAACATCATCATGACTCGAAGCTAACATAATAATATCGGCTTTTTCATCATCTGGAAGTTCTTTATCCATCAAATGAGCTGCGCTTTCTTTGGCAATATCCCAACAGTTATAGAGCAAATAACCTGCCACGCCAATAGCAAAGATAGGGTCAGCATAAATAACACCATAATAAGACAGTAAAATAGCCAGTAATACGGCAATATTGAGTAAAATATCCCCTTTATAATGTAATGAATCGGCTTTAACAGCAATTGATTGAGTACGCTTTACTACTTGAAACTGCACCATCACCACCAAAAGCGTACACACAATAGCAAACAAACTAACCCAGACTCCTAACAATGAGTGCTTTAGCACCACAGGGTTAATGAGACGCTCAATACCGTGAAAAGCCAACAAACATGCTGAACCTGCAATAAATGCAGCTTGTCCGAGCCCAGCAAGTGCTTCAGCCTTACCATGGCCAAAACGATGGTCGTCATCAGCAGGTCGTAACGCATAACTTAGTACCAAAAAGCTCATCAAAGAAGCGCTAATATCTAACAAAGAGTCAGTAAGTGACCCCAGCATAGCGGCACTACCTGAAGATAACCACGCCCAGCATTTAGTAACGATCATCAAACCGACCATCAGCATGGTAAATAAACTCGAAAAACGCACTAACTGCGCATAACTTAGCTTCACACTTCCCTCACAGTCATAATGTTTCATACCTGTTTGCTTAATTAAGTGCGTTTAAATGATGCAAGTAAGTAAAGCCTGTAACAAGGTAAAAATTGCTATTTATTTGTTCTAAAAATAATTTTTTGCCGTAATTAAAAAAGCAATCCTCTCCTACACATGGAGCTAGTATTAAAATAGATTAGTCTTAAATAATTTCAACAGTGTACAGTTTACTGAAATGAAGTGAAATATTGATGACATATAAAGCACAAAACCTCTTCTAAATTTTCCCAAATATGGTGTCATTTAGTTATACTTAACGCTGAAAAGCTTTCGAGATGATTATGTTAGATATTGTACTTTACCAACCTGAAATTCCACCTAATACAGGCAACATCATTCGCTTATGTGCCAACACTGGGTACGCATTACACCTGATAGAGCCACTTGGTTTTGATTGGGATGATAAACGAGTAAAGCGTGCAGGCTTAGACTATCATGAGTTTAGCCACGTAAAGCGTCACGCTTCGTTTGATGATTACCGAAAAGAGTGTCAGCCAAAACGCATATTTGCCTGTACAACAAAGGGCACTAAATATCACCATCAACCACAATACCAAGTAGGTGATTGTTTGCTTTTTGGTCCCGAAACACGTGGCCTACCGGAGGATATTATTTTCTCATTACCAGAAGAGCAGCGCCTGCGTATTCCTATGAAAGCAGATAGCCGAAGTATGAACCTATCAAATGCGGTTGCGGTATTTGTTTATGAGTCTTGGCGCCAATTAGATTTTGCAGACTCGATATAAACATGCAACTTTAAAGTGACCCACAAGAAGTACAAACAACTGTCTTTGGGTCACTTCAAATAAACCACGCACTTAAGCGCACGCTTTATGCAGCTTAAAAGTGAATTTCAACGCCTGCAAAAGGACCAGACGCGTCTATATCGGTACTAATATCATCAACATCATCAAGCTCTAAAACCATAGAGCGGTAACCCGCACGTAACGATACATCCACCGCCATACTGCCAATAACTTCCCATGCCACACCTACTTGATAGTCTTGAATTTTACTATCATCAATCGCTAGCATGCTACCTTCTGCAAACACGCTAAACCCAGTCATAGGCAAGCCTACTTCTGCACGTAAATAGCCAAGCGGCACAAGGCCAGAAAAATCACGTACTTCAGTTGTTGGCGTACCAGCTACTGTGCCCTGCAACTGAATTGAGCCATCAAACTGTTTAACATTTATACCAAAATCGAATGACACTAAATCATTATCAAAAACCTCATAATAAAGCGTGTAATCAACATGATTTAAATCAGTAACGGTGTTAGCCGTTGTGCCAACTGTAAAATCTTTACCATCAAATTCAAAAGTTTCAGATAACGTTGTTGAACCATCAAGCTCCAGCTCGGTGTAACGTAATTTTATATTGGGCACTAAAGGAATTGGGTGCTCCAATGCGGCATAGAAACTGGAGAAGGTTTTGTCATCAAAATTAAAAGATTGTGCATTGCCTTTTTCAGCAAAGTTACCTGAATTATCAGCCTGCCACCCTTCGGCTCCTAAATATAAGCCTAGTAACGTGTCTGCTTGTGCAACAGGTGCTAAACAAGCCATCGACAGTGCGGCTGCGATACAGTACTTTTTCATTTTTTATCCTTGCGCTAAAAGTTCACTGAGTTCAATAAGAGCTGCGTTTGCTCTAGATATGTAGTTTGCCATTACTAGCGAATGATTAGCAACCAATCCAAAGCCACTGCCGTTTAAAATTACCGGACTCCAAACAGTTTCTTGAGTTGCTTCAAGTTCACGAATGATTTGTTGCAAGCTGACAGTTGCGTTCTTTTTCGCTAGAACATCAGCAAAATCATGCTCCACCGCTTTTAAAAAATGCAGCAATGCCCAGCTTGCACCTCTTGATTCATAAAATACGTCGTCAATTTTCCACCATGAAGTTTTTATTTCACTGTGGCTAGGCGCATAAGTGGCTTGATTAGCGGCACTATCGCCTGCTAAATCAGTATTCATTCGATCTTGCCCTACGCTTGCACTCAAACGCTGGCTAAGACTCCCTAAACGTTTTTCAGCTTCTTTGAGCCAACCTCTTAAGTTATCGGCTCTGGCGTAAAATTGACTGTCGCGTTCAGAAGTACTGGCAATTTTAGAGCGATACTCTTTTAAGTAGTCAATGCCAGCCTGATACTCACCTTCTGCGCTAGGCCATGCCCAAGCCGTTGAACTGATATTAAATTGCGGCTGAGCCATCTTCAAAGCTTGGTGTTCTGTAGATTGTGATTGTGAACGACTAAAATCTTTACGCATTGATAAAGCCAAATCTCTAATCATTTCCAGTGCGCCGTACTCCCAAGCAGGCATATTATCCATTATTACACTCGGCGGCAGCATATCGTTTGATAAATAACCACCGGGCTTATTCAATAACGTTTCGCTCACACTAATTAATGTATTCGTTGTTACATAACCCGTCACTACTTGCTCATTATTGTTTTGTGCTTGCTGTGTGGCACGAGCCACAACATCAAATTTATCTGGCTCAACACTCCAATATATAGCCAGTAAATAACCTAAAAAAATAACAGCACCTAGTGCACCAAATAACTTTCCTATGTGTTGCTGCATAACGGCTCCTAATGATGTTTATGTTGTGAGTGGTCGTGCCCTTGTTGACTCATTTCATCACGTAAAGAGACAACTTTAATAGGGCTTTGTAGCTGCTCACCGTTTGCGAAGTATAACGTTAAAGTGAGCTTATCACCTTTTTTAAGGTCTTCAGCCGGGTCAAATGCCATCAAGTGATAACTACCGGGTTGAAAAGTGATGGTTTTATGTGCCAAAAGCGTTAGCTCATTCACTTGTTGCATGCGCATCATACCCTCTGTATGAATATGCTCATGAATTTCGACTCGACCTATTTTTGAGATGGCAGCTTTTTTTAACACTCTAGTTTTATCCGAGTGATTGGCAAGAGAAAAATAAGCTGCGGTAGATTTAGCAGCGGGTAAAAACTGACGAACGTAAGCATCGCTAAGCTTTAAGCTTGACTCATGTTGATGCGCTCCTTCTTGCTCGGCACGAGCTAAATACGGGATACTAACAACTAACACTACCGCAAACGCACCTAGATATTTTAAGAACATATACTTTCCTTGAAAATAGCAATAACTGCTTAAATCATAACACGAATTAAGCAGTTGCGCGCCAACCATTAAGACTGAAATGTGTTAATAACTAGAGGCAGGTTCCATCACTAACCACCCGACTCCTACCAGAAGTAATAGTGGAAAAACAATAACAATGGAGTTAAATAGAAGCGCTAACACTAGCCCAATGAGCACCACTAATATTGCACCAATTAACCCCATTCCCAGCAACGCGACCACCGCAATAAAAGCGATAACACCGATGAGTACCGTAAATAACTCCATCCCAACCCAGCTTAACTGCAGCACGAAATCAGGTACACTCAACCATGCTAAGGGCGAATTAAGCCAAGAGAGCGTTGAGCAAACTAACAGAGCGATAAGTACTAGAAATGCGGTTTTCATAATGTACTCTCCTATTAACACTTACTCGGTAATACCGCGTATGAAATACCGTATGCTAAAGCCGTAAACAACGGAAACTTCAAAAAAAGCAATACAGTTAAAACACGAGTCAGCCAAATTGGAATATCAAAGCGCTGAGCGATACCGGCGCACACCCCTGCTAACTTTTTATTTTTCAAATCACGAAAACATGCTTTTTTGTGTTGGTAAATACTCATTATTTACTCCTTAGGCACCAACTGGTGCACTGGTGCTTTGCATTTTCTGTTTAAGGCTGGCAAGTGCCGAGTTAATTTTTTCATCACGTTCAAACGCTTCAAACTGCTGTGCCGTTGCGCTTTGACCTAGTTCATAGCTTTCTACCTGAGTCTCTATACGCTCCACCTTATGCTCAAGCTCATCAAAACGTGACAGTGCGTTTTCAACATCTTGTTTATTCAATGTACTACGTACTTTGATACGCGCATTGACCGTTCTATCTGCACGCAATAACTGCTGTTGCTTGGCTTTGAGTGTTTGAATTTTACTGGCTAACTTATCTGCATCAACCCGCAATTTAGTGAGCGTTTCATCTAGCGTTTGTTTTTGATCCATCAATGATTGCTGAGCATCGACTAACTTTTGCTTTTCACATAAAGCAGCCTTGGCTAAGTCTTCACGATCTTTATGCAACGCATGCTCTGCTTTTTGTTGCCATACTTCTATTTGCTTAGCTTGGTTAGCTTGACGACGCTCTAAGGCTTTTTGTTCACAGATAATGGCTGCTGCGGTACTACGACATTCACTTAACGCGTCACTGAGTTCAATAACTAACTGCGCGGCAAGCTTTTGCGGGTCTTCTGCTTTATCTAAAAATGCGTTTACTTCAGATTTTATCAAGTCTTCAATTCGGTTAATTAAGGCCATGTTGTGCTCCTTTGCATTGGCGTTGGTTTAACTTCTTATTCCAAGCTTTGTGCCAAAGATAAAAAGAAATTAAAAAACATAAACTTAACTAATAATACTGCGAAGGTGCGGTAACATAACAAGGCTTAATTATGGCTAAAAAAACCAAATAATGGTGCTTTTAGCCATAAAAAAGCCGCATAAATGCGGCTTTTTTTCATTTATTTTTGCAAGCAGCTTCACTTTTCATGTACGAAGCTCAACGCTTTTTCCATCACACTCAAATCAGCATCTTTTTTATGACCATTTTCAGATAAATGACGGCGAAAACCCCTCGCGCCCGGCTGACCTTGAAATATCCCCAACATATGACGAGCAATATGCCAAAAATTAGCACCCGACGACATTTGCTGCTCAAAATAGTCATACATGCTGCGAACGACTTCATGGCGTGTTTGAATGAACGCTGTATCGCCATAAATAAGCTCATCCACTTGTGAAAGCATAAAAGGGTTACTATATGCTTCGCGGCCAATCATCACCCCATCAATATGCGCTAAATGGTGTAAGCTGTCCTCTAATGTTTTCACTCCGCCATTAATACTAATATGTAAATCGGGGTAATCTTGCTTGAGTTGATATACTCTTGGGTAATCAAGCGGTGGTACTTCGCGATTTTCTTTTGGGCTTAAGCCTTTTAACCATGCTTTGCGAGCATGAATGATAAAGTCGTCACACCCTACTTTAGCAGAAGCTTCAATCAGTGCTGTTAAAAACCCATAGGAGTCTTGCTCATCAATACCAATTCGTGTTTTTACCGTAACGGGTATATTTACCTGTGCTTTCATCGCAGCAACACACTCAGCCACAAGCTGAGGCTCAGCCATAAGGCAGGCACCAAAACGACCATTTTGCACTCGGTCTGATGGGCAACCTACATTCAGGTTTATCTCACTGTAACCATGCTCAGCTGCTCTTTTGGCGCACTTTGCAAGCGCGGTAGGATCAGAGCCGCCTAACTGAAGTGCCACAGGCATCTCATGCTCGCCAAAGCTCAAGTAATCTCCTTTACCAAACAAAATAGCACCGGTTGTGATCATTTCAGTATACAGTACCGCGTGCTTACTCAGCTTACGGTGAAATGTTCGACAGTGCTTATCCGTCCAATCCAGCATGGGTGCCACGCTAAAACGCCTGAAGTGATTATTTGCTAAAGTCATGAAAAAATGGTGCCTTAAAGATACAAAAATTACAATACAAGTAAACTTGGCCGCGTAGTATACCTGATTGAGCAATAAGCAGCCATGTTGTATTTGCCGTTTGCCATATAAAGCGCTATAACCCTATGCGCCGCATTTCTAAAGCGTTAAACTAAACACTTATACATCAGAGGAGTAGCACTGTACGCATGAAATCTCATTTAGGTCGAAGGGCCTTTTCTGCTATGGAACTGCATATTCTATTTAATGGTTATATTTATGGCGATGAAAAACAACCTAGAGAACAGCCCAAGCATTGGCACTTTTGGCTACCTTTACTTGCCTATTACTGCGGCGCTTACAGTGATGAAATTGGCAGTTTACAATTAGCAGATATTGTCACGCAAGGTTCTATCAAAGGCTTCAATTTTAATACCCACGGTAAAATTCAACCTCGCTTTGTGCCAATTCATACTGCGTTATGGCAAGCAGGGCTTGAGCAATATATTCACTATGTAGAATCACAAAGCCAACAGCGTTTACTGTTTGATTTGCCTTCTAAATCAGGACGATATAGCGAAAAAGTAAGAATATGGTTTTCAGGTGAAGGTGAACGCTTAGGGTATTTACAAAAATGTGGCTTACCAAATATAGATCAACAAGGCCTTAAAACCGCTATCAGTAGTCTAAGATTAAACTTTGAACAACAAATTCGTATCGCCGCGATTCAACGGGCTAATAAGCCTGCATTCCATTATTTGATGGGGCTAAAAGACGATGCGCTGACACAACCCCAAGAAAGATTACAGCTAAAAAAAATAATTGCCCCCATTCGGGTTATCAATAGTAACGTACATTGGCAACGCTTTATTGAACGCCATAGTTAAACGCCACGGCGCCCTTTCACACACTCAAACAATAAAAAAGCCGCTTAAAAAGCGGCTTTTTCAAGTATTTAATAAATACTAGTAGCGATTAACCACCCGTGATCGTTTGACATGTAACTTGCAATGGGTCTGCTAGTGACTCATCAGTACCGTCTGCTGTAATGGTTGCTGTTGCTCTTTTAGTACCATTGGCTAGTGCAACTCGAGGGTTAATAAACACATTGTACGTAATTGGGTTATCAGCAGTACCCTGAACTAGGTTGCTTAACGTAAACACGCCACCACCAGCACTCGCTGCAAGTGTTCTACTCTTACTGCCTAGGCTATAGCGAACAACCGCATTGCTCATGTCAATGGTTTGAGTCGCATCATTTGCGCAAACTGCACTCACAGTAAAGTTTTCGCTAACACGTTGCACTGGATTTGCTAAAGTAGCTGGTACCGTACCACAAATATCTACTTCACCATCACTTTGGAACCAAGGCTGGTTATCAGCATCGTAAACTCTAACATTGGCCTTTGCACCTGCGCTAATACCAAATAAGCTCGCATTCGCAGCTGATACAAGCTGGCTTGTAGTAGAACCTGCCGGTATAAAGCCACTTGCAGTCGCATCAGATGATGACATGCTTACATACAATCCAGTTGCTGGTACTGTATCACCAGACGTTGTAATACCAATTGAATTAGTACAAACCCCTACTGAGGTCGTTGATGCAAAGAATGTTAAGTGGTTGGTTTCAAAAGTACCGGTATAAGTCTGGCTCTCTGCATTTAGAGCACCAACAGTCACCATGTTTTCTTCACTAGTCCAAACACCAGTATCTTCATTGTGAGATTTAAGGCTTAACATGTCACCTGTTTTAATTGCTTCCCCATTAAGCATGGTTGTTGCCGGGATAGCCATTGAAACTGAAATTGGATCAGAAAACTGTTTAACTTTTTTGCCAGTGCTGTCTGCCATTAAAATATTGGCCACACCTACTGGTTTATCTATGTTTGCAGCGCCTGCGCTATTAAGCCCTTCAGGTACTAACGCCGATGCAGCACCTGTAGAAGCATCTGCACCACTCACACTTACAGACACGGCACCTGTAACCGCATTACCATCTGCATCACGCAAAATTACGCCTGCAGGCACATTAGCGCCCGCTCCCGATTTACCTGCAGTTTCTGCTACTATCGGCTCAGCTGAAGAACCATCCTCTCCGACTGTTGCTGGAACAACTTCAGTTGCAACACCGCCACCATTGCTTGGAGACAACGCTAACAAAGCGTTAACAGTTGATACGCCATCTTCAGCTGCAAGGTTCACCAAAAAGCTCTTACCAATATAACCTTCTGCGGTAACATTTACTGTTACTTGAGTTATTTCTGAGCCATCTTTTTTCGTAAATGCAATACTACCATCTGTCGCATCTACAGTTGTCAGAATTTCACCGTCTACATCAACGATGTTTTCAGATGCAACACCACTTTCAAGAAATGTAACCATAGCAGGTACTACATCTAACGAATTACGATCAACAACGTTTGCATTAACAACCAATGCTAGTGCTGTTGGCGCATCTGGCGCAACAATTACCGGCTCAGTCGGTGTTGGTGGTGTTGGTGGGTCAACTTTAACGTTATTGTCGTTGTCGCTAAAACAACCCGTTAACGCTAGTGAGGCAGCGATAGACATCGCCAGTAGTGATTTTTTATTAGCAAGCATGATTAGTCCTTGTTCCATTTTTCGCAAGAGCCCAGACAACTCCCACACAGTTTGTAAATCAAAATTATACTATAGAAAACTTTATAGTAATTTCCAGTAATAACAGAGTACGCAATACTGTACTCAAGTAAAACTGAATTTTATTTCTGTTGATTGATGATAATACCAACAAATAAGTTTTAGTACTTACAAGTTTGCATACCATCAATCGTCGTATTGTTAATGCATACCCTGTATCAATGCTTCATACCGATTTAAGAACCACCGCAAAGTATGATACTTTTAAAATCTAATTAACATCAAAGTAGGATACGGATAGTTCTTTAATTATACAAGTGTCGGCTTATAAAAAACACCTCAACCTGCTATTTTTCAGTTATTTAATTATATTAAAGTTACATGAATGCAACTTTAATATATTGCCTTACTAACGGTAGCTCAAGTAAACGTCACGTAATCGCGCCAAGTTACCATAAATATAGCCGCTCGACAGTCGACCTTGATTTAAAAAGGTATTATTAATATCAACAGACATTTGTACTTGCTCTGCACGGCCAATTGTTACCGCATTTGTTGATTCACCAATACGTGAACTAACGCTATGACGCCAAGCTTTATTACCTGTTATTTGCCCATATCGAGTAGGGGCCATGTCTTTACGTGGTGTAAGTGGAATACTAAAAGCGATACCTGCTGTTTGCACATCAGTATCTTGCGCAAATACCGATATATAGCTATCCCCAAACCAAAAGCGCGTTTCTAACTTGACGCCGTTATCGTCATATAAAAAGCTGCCAGCCGTGGCATGAAAACTGACATCTTTTTCAATCCAATTATATCGATAAGACACCGCCTGATAGTCTCGGTCTGAGTCGTAGTCTTGGTAGTCTAAATAAGCAAGATCCGCTTTAATTTGATGGCGGCCATTATTACTTAGCCAAACAGTTTCGTTTTTTATACCTGTATAATCTTGATTAAACTCTCTAAAAAAGCCTATGTGAGTCTGGTTATAAATGTCATACGGTAACGCAAGAGTTTGGTAAATAGTCGCCTGCGTTACACCATCTTTTTTAGCTAATCGACCAAATGGCTTACCTGTTTCGTAGTCGTCGGTATTGGCTACTTCCGACTGAGCACTGACACTCAAACCACCACCGTACCACATAGGTAAATCAAGGTCTGCCTTAACAGCCAATGAAAAATCGTACACTCCCAACTCAGTTGCCGTGCGTTGATTTAGTGCAGGGCCAATAGTTAAACGAGGTTTAAAATAAGGGCTATTGGCATTTGGCATTCCTACCCAAGATACACTACCTAAAGGCTCCATTTCGCCACGACGAATATCCATATCTGGCGTAACGCTGGTATTTATAAATTCACGATAATTATCAACATTACCGCGTATTGATAACATTGGTACTCCACGATTTAATAACTGCACACTAAATTTGGCATTTGCTTCGTCAACATGCTCGGCAATACGCCCAAGCACCACACCAATGGCATCAATATCATTGCGATTAAATACAAAATTTTCAAAACTAACTACAATATGTGGGTCGCGGTTAAAACCAACACTCACTGCTTCAAAACCATCATCAACTAACGCGTTTTTAAGTTCACGCGTTTGCAAGGTGAGTGACTTACTAAATTTGTCTCGTTCAGAGACCTCTTTTTTGGCATCAGTAAGAGGCTTTTGTGCAAGTTCACGTTGCTTTTGATAATGTGCCTTAAATGCCGCTTCTCGCTTTTTATGGTTACTTAAAATAGGTGCAGGAGCTGCCTCTGTTGGGTCGTTTAACTGGGCTTTTTCAAATAATGGCATTGAAAAGTTAACTCCCCAAAAGGTGTCTTTTTCTGCATGATCCGTGTTGCTATACAGCTTACCGCTGAAGGTTAAAGTACCAACATCGTAAATCCACTCTTTTGGCACTGTTAAACGCACGCCTGCATTTGCGGCTTCTGCATCATGTTCTACTTGAAGAGCTAACCAAGCTAGAGGCTGCCACTCAATACCAGCAAATGCACCGTCCATTTGCCCAGTTGCGCGATCGCTTACTGCAAAGCCCGCAGAAAACCTAAAGTCATTCCACTCGCGCGAGCCCGCTATATAGTAGGTTTCATAATTATTAGCCGCGCCGCCAAGGTCTTTACCGCCGATAGCTAGGTTAAACCAGTTTTTTGGAATGAAAGGTAGTTGGTATTTGAGGTTGAAAGATAAATCACGGGTTTGCTTTTCTTCTTTAACTCGAAATAGGTTCTCATGCATCGTACTAGAGGCAATCATACCGCTTACTTCAAGCCCATCAAATACGCCTGCAGCGAATATAAAGTTATGCCCGTCAACATACTCAGTACCGCGTAAATCAAGTTGGTTGTTATAACCGAATCCAACACTGCCTTTTTGTAGCACCTCAGCAGTGGGGGTATTTATTAATCCAGTGTAACCAGCATAAGAGATATAATTATTTACTAGGGTATCTGCCAAAGCAGGCATACTGGCAAGTACAATACTCCCAGCAATAACATTTTTTATTTTTAACATGTACGCAGACCGATTATTATTTTGAATTTTTTAAACTACTCTAGTAAAAACAACGTAAACTTCCACTAAAGCTATTTTAATTATAACGCTATCCTATATCGAAGCGTGCCAAAGCCCAACCCTGCCGAACCAATTAAACCTCAGAAAACTCATATCACTACCCTAACTTGGTACACATTTCAGTATTGGTTTAACAAGACGAGAGTAAATACTTCACTCTCTAAACATTTCTTAGGTTTACTACCTTCTGTTTAATCTCTTTGTCAACTTCAGACTGCTTCAGTCGTTTCTCACTCCAAACCAAGTCACAAATTCCATCTGTAGGATTAAACCCAGTAGGGGCCTCTAATAACAACATACGAATGCGTTCATGATCAAAGCTATGGCAAGCTATATCCATTTCATGCATAAACACTTCTACTTGGGCCGTTGATAATTTCACTTCATTAGCCGTCATAATACGCGGATGAGTGGTCTCTTCTACATTATCGCCAATTAGTAACTCTTCATAGAGCTTTTCACCAGGACGCAGACCTGTGCATTTAATTTCAATATCACCATGAGGATTAGACTCAGACTTAACCTCTAAGCCAGACAAGTGTACCATTTTGGTCGCTAAGTCTTTAATTTTAACCGACTCACCCATATCTAACACAAATACATCACCGCCTTTACCCATGGCCCCCGCTTGTATCACAAGTTGTGCAGCCTCAGGTATAGTCATAAAAAAGCGCGTAATATCATTATGAGTAAGGGTAATAGGGCCGCCCTCTTTAATTTGACGGCGGAACAATGGCACCACAGAGCCACTTGAACCCAAAACGTTTCCAAATCGCACCATACAAAAACGTGTATTTTTTGAGGTTAGTTTACTATCAGCTAAAGCTTGCAAAACTAACTCTGCCATTCGCTTTGTCGCCCCCATCACATTAGTAGGGCGAACCGCTTTATCTGTAGAAATTAACACAAAGGTTTCAACACCTGCATTTATCGCAGCTTTAGCCGTATGGTAAGTGCCAAACACATTATTGCGTACACCCTCAACTACATTTTGCTCAACCAACGGCACATGTTTATAAGCCGCAGCATGGTATACGGTTTGTACACCGAATGCTTTCATGCAAGTTTCTATGCGGTTAATACGCTGCACAGAGCCCATCACTGGCACAATTTCTACATTCACGTCTTTGCTATACGCCAACTGACTTAGTTCTTTTTCTATGCTGTATAAACCAAATTCAGATACTTCGAACAAGACCAATTTTTGCGGCGAGTTTTTTATAATTTGGCGACATAACTCCGATCCAATTGAACCGCCAGCGCCTGTCACCATAACAACTTTGTTGGTGATATTAGCAGCCAACAGTTCAGACCTTGGCGAGACTGGGTCTCTCCCTAATAAATCCTCAATCTCAACTTCTTTAATCTCATCAAGCTGGGCTTTGCCATCTATTACGTCAGCCATACCGGGTACAGTCATAACTACAAGCGGTAGCTTTTCTAATTTAGTGAGAATTTCTTTACGACGTGAGCGAGGTACGCTGGGCAAAGCTAACAACACCTTTTTAACTCGCTTTTTATCAATTAAGTTATAAATTTCATCAAAGGCTACCACCGGAATACCCTGAATAATTGCATTGTGCTTAGACTGATCATCGTCAAGGTACGCAGTAACATAATAGTCAGGGCCAGTTGAAAGCGCCGTTGCTAATTGACGGCCAGCGTCTCCAGCACCATAAATCACCACTGGCGTTTTAGTCACCGCAGATAAGCGCCAAATAAGTGCTCGCACCAAAATACGCGACCCACCTAGCGATAGCACCATTAGCCAGCCGTAAATAATAGGCATGGTGCGCGGAATAGCAGTCTGGGTAAAAAAGGCAGCCATTACGAGTACCACAGTACTAATTACCGTACCTAGCACTACAGCCCCCACAGCATTTGCACCAACGTAACGCAGCACAGCGCGGTAAAGACCAAGCTTTACAAAAATAACTAAACTAACTGGTAGAAGTATTGCCAATAGCAACCAGTTTTTTGGGAGCGTTAAAGGTTCAACACTATCTAATCTAACAACTAAAGCAAGCCAAAAAGCAGAAATGATAAAAATTGAGTCTAGAGCTAAAGTAATAAGACGTTTGTGGCTACGAGAAGCACCGAGTAAGGCACGAAACCAACTATCCATTGTATTCCCTTTTTATTCCAAGCCGTATAAAAATCAAAAACGAACTAAATAATAGTACATCTTGCAGTATACGTAAAAACAGCAGAATGTATGAAAAAATGTAAAAAAATCGAGTTTAAAACTGAGAGCCTCTGATATTAATATTTACCAACCCTATCTCCAGAGCCACTACCAGTTACCGTCATAAGTATATATTTGAAATAATTAATTGTTGTTAAAGTATCAATCATTTTTTTATCTGTTGCTGCAAGTAATTCTGGGGTAGACATATCAATTTCATTCACTTGAGCAAGACCTGTAATACCCGGTCGGACTGAGTAGATTCCTTTAGCCTCTCTCGCATATGTGAGCTCTTCTTGATTGTAAAGGCCTGGGCGCGGACCTACCAAGCTCATTTCACCTTTTAGTACATTCCAAAGCTGCGGAAGCTCGTCCAGCTTTGTTTTACGAAGAAAGTGCCCAAATGGCGTAATCGAAGAAGAGCTAGCTAGATGACTTGCCACAGAAGCCGTATCTACTTTCATCGTTCTAAACTTGACTAAAGTAAATGGTTTTTTATTTCTACCTACACGCTCTTGAGTAAAGATTGGGGAGCCCGTATCAAATAGGCCAATAACGTATAAAATAACCAAGAAAGGAAATGCAAATAAAAGGCCAAATAAGGCAAATAAAAAGTCGAGTAAACGTATCATTAAATATTCCATGTCTTAATTTTTAGCTGAAAGTTTGAAACCGTGTTCAATAGAGTAAGGAGGTTTCCAATTTAAAGTGTTCTTAGTATGAGTGATATCTATTTGCAATGATCCGGTTAACCTATCAACGACTTCTTGCTTACCAAACAGCCTGCCGACTAGATTAAAACACCATAAAGGCACGGGAAGTGAAAGATTTGGCTTACTTTGGACTCTCGCCATGAGCGACACCATTTCTGCAGTTGAGAGATCGTCATCATCACTCACTAAGAATACTTGATTCGCGGCACTTGGGTGAGTAACACACACTTTTATCAAATCAACTAAGTTGTAAACAGACACTAGACTGCGCTTGTTATTACTTATAAGTCTAAATGGTAATGGAAACCCTTTACCTACAAGTTTCATTAAAGATGCAAAGTTAGCTTTCACCCCTTCGCCATATATAAGTGGTGGTCGAACAATCACGATTTCCATCCCTGTTTGCTTACCAAGCTCTAATAGTAATTGCTCTGACTCTGACTTAGAAACACCATAGAAATCTTCAGGTTTAGGTGTATCTAATGAAGTAAACGCTGATTTGCCTGTAGTACTTTCTCCATTCACTTTTATGGTACTAACAAATATGAAGCGCTTTACGTTAGCAGCCACAGCTTGTTTAGCTAAATTTAATGTACCATAGGTGTTCACTGCTCTAAAATCAGCGAGTGGATCGACAGAGCTATCTTTCATTATGTGAACACGTGCTGCGCAGTGAATTACACAATTAACACCATTAAGCGCATCTGAATAGTCAGAGTTCTCATCTAGGTTATGCTTATAAACCTGCCCGAAGTCTGATTTTTTTCGACCTAAAAGCTTCAAAGTGTTAGAGCTTTGTAATTCGCAAGCTAACAAACTACCTACAAACCCAGAATAACCAGTAATTAATAAACTATTCATTTTTTGTCTCGATAAGACAAAATTGATGCTGACATTTTTTTCATAATATTTGAGCGAGTGTACCTAGAAATAAAGTCTTTCCTATCAGTATACTGACTATTTAAGTCACTTAACGCGCTTAAAGCAGCCTGATTATCTCCTGGATGAAACACAGCTGCATTACTTACTTCTTCTTTAATAAATTCAGCTGCATAACCACTTACTCCAGCAAGAATTGGCATACCTGTAGCTGCATACTCAAATACTTTAGAAGGCAAGACTTTTTTAAAAGCTGGGTAGTCATTCAAATGTAAAAATAGTACGTCAGCTTTAGCATACTCTTTTAGTAGTTGCTCGCGATTAACTGGAGGATGAAAAGAAATATTTTCAATCCCTTTGCAATTAGCGAGTAGTAATTCTTTACGCCCGCCATCACCAATGACCTTAAAGTGATATTGCTTTTTACCTGATTTAGCAAGCTCAGGGATTATGGTGTTTAAACCTTGCCCTTCCCCTATATTACCGGCATATAAAACAGTTTTTACTCCGTTACTACCTTCAGAACTCACACTCTGTCTTTCAAAATTCAGAAATTCTTTATCAATTCCATTGGTAAAAAATGTGTATGTAGGCTTTTTGTATCGCGAAGAAAAATATTCTTCAAAACCTTTAGATACAAGATTAATATGAGTCGTATTTGAGAATGTATAGCTTTCAATTGCCCCTAAAATTGGCTTCATGATGAATGCTAGCTTAGGGTTTAATACATCTTTTATGGTATCGACAAAAATATCTCGTATATCCAAATAGAGAGGTAAATTCTTTCTTTTCGCTATTCTCGCACCTAAGAATGCAGTAAATAGCCGAGAGCTCGTGGCAAAAACTAAGTCATATTGCTCACCTTTAGCTGCTTGATTCGCTCGCTTGTAAAACGTAAAAAAAGATTTTACTTGATCAAACATACCACTTTCATGGGTTGGTAAAGCTATACGCCTAATTCTTAAATTACCGTCAACTTCTTCAGCTTTCGCTCCAGCCTCGAAACTTGCATATCGATTTGGCATTGTGGTGACTACATCGACCTCTACTTCAGCTCTTTGCTTTAATTGTTCAACTAAAGCTGTGGCTCTAAACGAGCCTGCGCATAGGTCTGGTTTAAAGTAAAATGATAAAACCAGTATTCTCACGAGTCTCTCTTAATCTGTTTAATTTCTGTTCTTAAATTACCGTTTGTGAACTCTATCTCTATCTTTTTATTCACAATAGACTTACCAAACTCAGGGTGCCAAGTACTGTCTTTTACATTTATGGCCTCTGCACTACTAATTATGCAAAGCACCTCATCACCCTTTGTGATTTTAAGTTCTTTCTCTGAAAGGTTAATAACACTAAGGTCTGGGTGTAAATGTAGGTGAAAACAAGCAGAAATCGGTTTTGACAATATATCACTAACAATTACGCTATCAGGCTGACACGTTAATTCCCTTGTATGTTTGACCTTTGGGCTTTGCTGCATATAACCATTATGACTAGCAATTAACTGCACTTTTTGTTCTTCACTTATCGCTTTTTCTAAATGTGCATAAGCTCGTTTAGCAACTCTAAAACCAGACCAAACTTGGGAAGAGTCTAACCCTGCTACTGATACGGTATTGTGCGCAGGTGTTTTACGCTGCCTTATACGCTCAGGACTTGTGCCATATAACGATGTGCCCGAGTTTACAAAAATACGTTGACCACCTATCGAAAGCTCAAAGCTCAATGTATCCGCATGAGCGTGGCCAGGCAAATAATCGGGCCCAACATTCGCATGATCAAAAATCATGGAATAGTTTGCAAATGAAATTCGGCTATAACCGCTGGCCTTATTAGTTACTAATAACCTCTTCACTTCAGTATGTTTAAGTTCGAGTTTTTGTGCGTAAGCAAAAATTTGCTGTGGCTTCATCGCAATGCCGATAACTGAGTCATTGAAGAAACTGACTTCACCATCTTCATGCACCATTGAAGACAACCAAGATAATGCACGCTCAGCTACTCTGTTCCAATATAGTAATCTCGCCAACAGTTGTGCTTCATTGCTTGTTTTTGCCAAATCGATCAGCTCAAGTAAGTCCCACAATAGGATTTCATGATACATTGGCGTTAGTTCAAAGTGCGCTCCATCTTCAAGGAATTGCTCAGCAATTTCTCGTTCAAGAATTTTCATTCCTAACGCAAGATATTTGTTACCAACTTCTCCACCTAGAAAAGCACCAACAAATATGAGCGCTTTGGCATTAGCAAACAGATGATTACCAAGAATGTGATACTCAAGTTGTTGGCTCAATGCGTCTGCTTGCGCGACTAAGCTAGATAAATATTTTGCATCAACGTTACGTTTTTTACTGAACCATTTCACCCAATTCACTATTCTTAATGATAATGGGTACGGCTCCCAACCTACTCCACTGCATGGTGGGTTTTCAAGTATCCATTTATCAATAAATGCATAATGTAACAACTCCCTTTGTGTAGCATCAGTCGCATTCAGATCGTCAAAATAATGCAGGTTGTATAGCCATAATTTTTCTTTTTTTTCACAGTTCCAGTCTATTGCTTTAGATATGGTATTTTTATGGGATAGGAAACACACCTCATTGCCACCCCAAAGACTTTGGTCATATGTTCCCTCTCTTTGCCACTGCCAAGCAGCATGGCTAGAAAGAGTAAGCGCCTGCGTTTTTGGTCTTTTAAAACGATACCACAACCGATAATAGACCTGCTCAAACTTCAAATACTTGACAGTATTGAAAAGCAGTTGGTATTTATGAAGCATGACGCATTCCTTGTAACTTTTGAGCGCTACAGAATGATTGCTCTAGCCAATAGCTAAAGTAAAGCAACTGCCATAGCTTATAAGAGTTGTTGTCTACTTTATTAAAATGCTTATCCAGCAACTCTGTAATAAGGCCTTTATCAAAAAACGTCTCCAAAGTTACTAGTCTTTTCTCGATACGCTCCTTTCCGATCGACATAATCAAGATATCAATTGGGGGGTTAAACCCAGTTTTAGGCCTCTCTACCAGATCTTTTGGCAAAGTTAATTTTAACAGTTCCTTTAATGGCTTTTTTGCAGACTTTCGATCCACCAAGCGACGACTATTTAGCGCTAATCCGTGATGAACTATTCGCTCATCTAGTAGCGGAACTCTAAGTTCAATCGATGCAGCCATACTTGCTTTATCTGATACTGTTAGGTTATGTGCCAAAAAACCATAACGATCAAGGTGCTGTGCAACCTTGACTTTATCATTTACATTACCCTTATATGAAGCCATGATAGCGTCTAGACGAGCACTATATTGTTTTTTCAACTCCTCAAAGTCAGCTTTCTTAAACAATTGGTTAAGTTCTTTATCACTGAAATAGCCTAGTAGCTTTGAATAAGCTAAGTTGAAATGTGACTCTCCAGCATAAGATACTAAACGCTCGAACTTTTTATTCAGTGAGCCAGGGAATAACTTAAACTTCAGCATGGTCGATAAAACAGGTTTCAAAAGCTGTAGCAAGTTATGCACTTTCAGTATTTTGTATCTCGGATACCCAGCGAAAGCTTCATCACCACCCATTCCACTGAGCATCACGGTAAATCCGTTATCTTTAGCCGCTTGAGATAATTGATATGTTGGCCAGAAAGTATAGTCTGAAACAAGCTCCTCAGTGTTCTTAGCGACAAATGAAATCCGTTCTAACAGTGCGTCAGCTGTCGTACCCGAGTCATCCATATCCTCGATAGTTAGCGTTTTATTGAGATATTTTGCAATCTTTTCTGAATACTCTTCATCAATATCAGCACTTGGATCCGAACCGTAGCGCGCAAACAGTAAAGGGGATTCTTTTGTGCTGACTGCCAATAAGCATGAATCAGCTCCACCACTAAAAAATACTCCTAAAGGAACATCTGAATGCAACTGTTCTTCTACTGACTGATTAAGCAGGTCACCGATGTTATCGTCTTCCCCTTTACCCCAGCTTTCTATTGTATTGTAAGAGTTTACTTCATACTCACCTGAAACCAAGTTAAACGACAAACAATGCCCTGGTAATAGCTTTTGAATACCTCTATAACCAGTTCGAGGTTCATATAGAAATCCATTGTTAAAAAATTCGAATACATCCGTATTATCTAGTGACCAATTAACATCAGGAAAAGGTGAAATTCCTTTCACCTCCGATGAGGCCACGAGACCATATTTCGTGTGCGCAATATAAAGTGGTTTGATACCGACAACATCTCTCACTACTAAAAGTTTTTGCGACTTTGGATCTAAAATAGCGATAGTAAACATGCCACGAAGCATCGAAAAGCACGATTCTCCGTGCATCTCATAAAGTTTTAGAATAACTTCAGTATCCGAGGAGCTCTTAAATTGAACTCCATGCTTCTCAAGAGACTCTCTCAATGGGAGGTGATTATATATTTCACCATTAAAAATTAGCGATATACCTGAATCTGAGTGCATTGGCTGATTTGCCAAAGGCGAAAGGTCAAGAATACTAAGTCTATTATGCCCCAGTCCTACTTGATAATTTCCAACTTTTGAGGAAAATACTCCAGAATAGTCAGGCCCCCTATGACTCGTCAACATCAATCCATTTGACAATTCAGTATCTAGCGATAGCTGATCGCTACAATAAAATACAATCCCACACATATATCGAGTCCAACAATACAAATTCCAACGTTACTTGCTACGAAGTTCAGTAACACACATTATTATATTCGAGAATGCTTTATTAATGGCAGCATATACTCTTTTCTATACTCTCTTGTGGAAATACCCAAAAAGACAAGGGTTATAAATCAATTAGGCTCCACCTTCAAACTTTTGGTTGCTGCCTAGAAATGGCGTTAGGTGACACAGAGTATATTAAGTAGAACAAAGTAAACCAAATCACAGGCGACACCATTGTACCATTATTGATAATAATCAAACCGATAGAAATTGCCATCGCAGTGCCCACACTTACCACACGGTTTTTTACAATAACTGAGTAACCAGATAGTTTGTACAGCGTCACAAACAAGATAATGAACAGAGGAACCGATGCAATTCCTAACTTGAGATAAAACTCAATAAAACCACCTAAATTTCGGTCTAGGATAGACACACTATATGCCCCGTTGAACAAAGAAACTTCAACTGTGCTTTGAGCATCAAACCCTGTACCCAAAAAGCCATTATTGAATGAAGCAACTACAGAAATTGGAATGTTCAAAACCCTTGCCATAGCTCCCTGTGTAAGTAAATATTCTGGGTTTTTCATTATCAAATCAAGGATGATAAAGAAACGCCCCGTGCCTTTAGTTAAAGTGGTAATAAATGGATAAAGAAACAGGCCCGTAAGTAGTAAGAGTAAGAAGTATCTTTTGCGGATAAAAAATACCAAAATTGAAAGCACTAATAAATGAAGGAAAAAAGCAAAAAATGACTGAATAAAGAAGACACTAAATCCTAACAGACTTAAGCTAACAATTACTAATTTTAAGAGGTGACCCCCACCAATTTGCCTATTTCTCTCTTCAACAAAGGTGTAAATGAAAAGCAAGTTCAAAAAGATCAACAGAGTTCCGAAAACAGATGGCTCTGATGTGAGAGACTTAACCCCCCTGCCAGACTCAATCAATAGTTCACTGTTTTGCCTAGAAATTAAAAACTCAAGAAAATCAGGTATAAAAAGCTGCACAAATCCAATGAACAGATAAACCAAAATTACATTTTTTACAAAGCGACTCGTTATTATTAAGTTGCCACTTTTTATGGCTGAATACATAAAAAAGATAGTAGCCAAGCTCGTCACAAACACTGCGTGTGCCTTGGTAAACGAGTCATGATGATAAAAGCTAACCAAAAGCATAGAGCTTAAACCAATAAGCAAACCTACAACACCTTGATAGCTATATGATTTGACGAAAAAAACACAAAATACAAAAAGTGCGAGCAACGCAAAAGGCTGTATATCGACACCAGGTATAAATCCCACAAATGGAAAGAAAATAAGAGTTAAAGTTGATTTTTCAACTAAGCTTTTGATCTTCAATTAGATATAACCTCAACTAACGTTTTCAGCCTATTAGGCCATGTGTATGCAGTGTATTCTTGACAGACTTCTTCATACAACTCACACATTTCTGTGGAGGACAATGCTGCTACTTTTTTGAATAGATTTGATAAACTCTGCGGTTCATCCGGACTATACATAAAGCATACAGTCTCAGAGTCAAAGCCATTTAAGCATGCACTAGAATGAATAATGGGAAGGTTCGCACTAAGGTAATCAAAAGTTTTTATCGGCTCAATAGTATTTGAACTCTTGGATAGATTAAGCGGTATAAGACCAAATACTTTCCCGCTTAAGTTAGCAACAAATGACTGAAACTCTTTAGCTGGCCGCGCGCTGACCTTCTCAACACAAGCAGCATTTACCTTATCGTTATTAGGCCCTACCAGAATAAGACGTACTTTGCTTGACGTGGCTTCATTATATTTGTCAATATTTGAGGCACACCAATGCAAATGATAATGCGGTAAATCGGAGCCATAGTAAATGAGATTTATTGTATTATCGGCTGTCGAGTTCGGTTTTTGCTCTGAACGCTCAGGACCACCATTTGGACACACGAAAATCTTACTGGAGTTGTATATAGATTTTAGTCTGTTTGCGATGTCGTCCAGTACACAATAAACACCATCATAAAATAATAATGGAATTGTGTTCACATATAGCATTATTCGTGAAAAAGCTGTCGATTTACCACTATAATCACCAGAAATACCGTTAAACTCTAATATAAACGCTTGTTTAGAACCTAAAAGCTTTTTCAGTAAAATAACCGGGATCAATAAGTACATACCCACTAGTGTTTTGCGAATTAGGAATACGTCTGATCCATTATCTCGGGATATAGCTTTTATCACTTCCCAATAAAAACATCCACCACATTCGCGTAACGTTAAATTTTGGTATAACCCATTCAATAATTGCGTTCCATGTCCCATATACGAGACACTAAAGTGCATCAACAGCGTAGAAATCACACCCTGGATATGCGATGCACCACCAATTCCATCAAGCAGCACCTTTTTCTCAAGTGACAAATAAGTAATTTTTTTCATAGCAAAGCGTGATTCACCAATTTTCTCTTTTTATGTATATACAATAATTATCAATAAAGCTTATTTAATCCAGCTTACTAAAATATATAAGTCCTAGCTTTTTATTCATTCGTTATATCAAAGCTTTTTCACATGAAATTATATATTTCTCCCCCTCTACAAGCTCTGCTTTGCAAAGTGTAAAGTCTTTACCTTTGACAAAGTATTCCACCATACTTACTGCCTTTGAACCATCTGCCTGGCGAATATTTAAGTAGCTATAGAAGGAAAATGGTAAAATAAATTCACCACTAGTCGGCGCAATGAATTCGATATTGCTACCGAAAATTACGAAGTCCAAACAGTCAAAATTAGACTTTAAAACAATAACATTGATATCATCAGAACTAAACTGTGACTGCCCCTCGAAGTGCGCATTCTCACCACAAAGACTGAACATTTCATGTTTAATAAGCAATTCAGCACACTCTGCATCAAATGTGACTAGATACTTCACTTGCAATAGCTGAAACAGATCTTCCATTTCATTTAACTGCTCTATTGAAGCGCCTTTAACAAACTGTTCCGTTGTAAGTTTTGTAATATCATCAGACTGCATAGTGCCATAGCAATCATTCACTTGCGTAACTCTTTTCTCTAGAAGGCTAAATCTCAGTGTTTCAACTTGCTTTCTGAATTTAGAGGCTCTCAAACGACGCTCGGTTAAAATAACTACACGACTATTTTCAGGGATACTATCAAATGCTCTATTCAAAGGCTCTTCTCTATAATCTGATGTTTTTAATAAAGATGACAGCGTGAAAATCTCCCAAAATATGGATGCTACTTCTTTAATATTTCCCTCATTTATGCTCTTGAAAATATGAGGCCTTTTGGGAATACAAAAGACTTTAAATAGGTAGATAAGCCCAGCTAACAGCCCCTCGGTACTTTGAAACAGGATGGCGACACCAATGGCATGGGATACAAACAGAATCATAAAGCTTTGTAAATCATTAAGGTATATTAATCGCCAATTTACATAATAAAGTGCAGCTACAGGCCCCAAAAAGATAGCCAGATACCACACAGGCAGATCTGCACTTAAAATAGAGAAGTATAGTGACGCAGCCAAAATCAAGTAACTCAGCCATTCCTGGCTAAAATCAAACCAGCCTCTTTTCCAAAGCCCTTTTTGCTCATTCCCAATCACTGATAAATATTTTGTTTTGATCATAAAGCTAAGACGCAATGCCAACTTTATAACACCTGGTAAACACAATAAAACAAAGTAGACCACATCTAATAAACCGTATTGTTCATTTATTACTTGGAATAAAAATGATGAAACCATAGTAGTAAGTGCAACGAGGAAAGCTGAAGGCGCGTTAACACAGGCAAGTGCAGACCAAAGTACGGCTGCAAATAAAGGCGTATCACTGAAAGCAAAATATGCTAAAGGCGGGACTAAAAACCACCAAAAAATCTCAGGCTTTCCAAGCAAGGTGAAGATCTGTGATATTAAAGGGGAAAAAAATAGTAATGCAGAAGCGACTAAAATCGTTGTCACCTCATACTGACCTGTGCTAGCAAGTAAGACTGTAACTGCACCTACCCATAAAACTCGCCCTAAAATGGCAAGCCTTAGCTGGCCTACTACTTCTGTTAAAAGGTAAGTAACGTAGTTGTTGTATGCTCGAGAAGCCAATGACAACCCGATTCCGTCATCCCAGCTGTACCCTGCTCGATTAAAATCTTTAAAGTCGTAGGCTAGTTTGTTGTACCAAGTCCTGAAAGCAGCATCGACCTCTGAAAAGGCATAGTATTTATTTCTATCCCCCAACACTACTTTGAGCAGGTTTATAAGATTAAAAGGGGCTAGTAAGATTGAAAATATGAAGTAAAAAAAGCCGACAACAAAATAAACAACTTCAAGGATGCTTTTTTTCAAAAAAGTGAACATATTATTACCCTTTAATAACCTTTGCCATTTTAAAAACCTTTCTTGCAGAAAAAACCGAAAGAAATATATACCCGAGCGATAAAAGCACGGATATAGGCATAGTCAAAACAAACAACCCTGAAAGATGAAATGAAACAAATACAGAACTGACAACCAGAAGAGCTATCAAAAAATTATTTGCGTAGAAATTCCAGAACCTATTAGAAACAATAATTGATAGCAAGCACCAAACGAATGAAGATAATACCGTTGCAAAAGCGGCGCCTATCAGGCCAAATTTAGGTATCAAAACCACATTTAACATTACGTTAACTATCAGGCCAAAAATCATCAAAATGGTATTTATGTAAGTTCTTTCAGATTTCCATATGCCTATACCACCAATTAGGAAATATCCGTAAATAACTGCTTCTATACATAAAATAACAGCTACTTTCTCTGCTCCTGCATAATTGCTATCTCCGAAGTACTCTACGAGCAGAGGAATTATGTAAGCCGCACAAACCAAACCAAATGATGCTACCAGGACGTAAAATATTGAAATCATACGAAATACATCTTTACCTTCAGGTGTATTAAGTACTTTTAAACCATAAGGCCACCAAGCTTTTCTAAAAACATCAATCGCTAGTTTGAACGCGAGAGCTACTTTAGCTCCCAAAGCAAACACCCCGAGATATTCAGGCTCAAGATAAAAGTTTACCATCCACCTATCTAAGCTTGTAATGAGGTACATTGATATGCTCGCAGGAAGTAGTGGTAGTGAAAACTTTAGTGACTTATAGAGGATCCGTTTATCAAAACGTCCTTTTAAAATCCACTCTTTGCCCATAAAAATAGCACAAAGATAAGTCATTGCTATCCCAATAAATAAACCTTGGAAGTACCCTTGTATTCCTAAGTCCATATATACAGCTAGTACTATTGAAAAGCCTTGGTTTAGTGCAACCTGCAAGTTAACCAATAGCACATAAGGAATTGGCTTAAACATCAACCTTAAAACTTCATTCAGCTGAGTAAAAAGCTGGGTAAACAGAGAAAAAAGAAAGGCATAAATCAATAACTCTTGTTTATCACCATCTATTCCTATTAATTCCGCCAATGTAACTGAAAACAAGACACTGACAGCAACAACAAGTGCACCGTTAACCAATCGAGTATAGAAAATCGTTTTAACAACGTTCTCTTTCTGGTGTTTATACTTAAAAAAGTAAAATGACTGACCAGAATCCAACCCCAAGCCCATAAGTACTTGCAAAAGCGCACAAAACGTCAAAACGAGTTCTAATTGTCCATAATCAGTTGGTGAAAAATAGCCTATTAATATTGGCACCAATAAAAATGCCAGCGCTTTTGGCGCAATCGTACCAACACCATAAACTACAGAGTCTTTGAGTAGGCTAGATAACAACTATCACCTTCCAGCGTAATGTTGAACAGTTCTTTTTAATAGGTCAATTCCCGCGTCATAAGCAATCTCTTCATTTTTAAAATATGAATAAGACTCTCTCATTTGGTAAGGTTCAACATCCATTACCTCACCTTCATCAATTTTCGTGGTCACTTTATGTAACGTTGCTTCTTGTTCATAGCTCTTTGCAGTAATTGCACGATGAATACTGGCAATACCACCAAAATCAGGGATCCGAGCACAGTGTATGTTGAGAATATTTTTAACACTGCCAATCACTTTTTTATTTACAATCAGGCCGGCTCTAAACAGTATTACGTTGGTTTCTTCATCTACCAATTTAAGTAGACACTTATTTGTCGTAAGTTCTTCATACTCTTCATTAAGAGTGGTATTTTTTCGCAAGAAATTTGCAAATGCCATTTTAAAAATAGCAGCAATAGGCAGAATCCCTCTCTTAACCAACTTAAGTGTACGACTTGAATTTGTGCATCCATCAAGTACTACTTTTATATTTTCTGGCAGACTTAATTCGTTGAGCGCTTTTCTACCGATTTTATCGTTTCCGACAACTAAAACTACTTTCATTTTATAAACCTAATATCTTCAACTAGCGGAAAATTAATACAATGCTGAGCATAGAAATCACTGTGAGGTGTCTCAACACTTCTATACTTTTTATAGGCCGTCATTTCAGGTATTGAGTATTCTATCAATACCCCTAGTTGAATATTTGCATTTCGATATTTCTCGACCCATGCATTCCTGTCTTCAACTACTGCCACCAAATGGCTAAACGTAGCCCCCTCTGAATTTTCAACAAACTTTAAAGTAACATCACCTTGGTAGCGATCAATTATTGATGTAGCACGCTCAACTCTCTTAGCGACAAGTTGTTTATATTTACCGAGTTGAACCTTGCCAACTCTGGCTTCTACTGGCTCAGGCATTTGGTCCCAATCGCTCGGAAAGTCTATAACACCATCTTCGTAGTACTTCACAAATCTATCAAGGATCCCTTTTTTCTCGAGCCAATTTACAAAAGAGTAAACTGGGGGGAAAAAAGCTACATTCACAGCGATAAAGTATACCACCCTGAACAGTGTTTTAGGCAGACCCACACTTTTCAGGTTTTCTATGCGCCACTGTTTTAGTTTGATATCCGTCTGTTCGTTGTTTGTCGTTACTACACCACCAAAAATAGAGTTTATTAATTTGCTTATGTTGCAGCCAAAAATTGCAGCATCTCCAAATTTAGTTACTAGTTCACCTTTCCAGCGCGCTCCATAACTGTGCGCACAGTCCTGAATGACATAAACTTTATGACCATATTTTTCAGAGGCTCTACGTGCAATTTCATCTACTGCATGAACGTCCATTGGATAGCCAAATAAATGAGTTGCCACAATCGCCCTTGTTCTTGGCGTTATTGCTTTTTCTATGCCCTCTATAGACATATTAAAGCCTCCTTCCTCACAGTCGACGAAAACAGGGACATTACCAGAAAGTACAATGGCATTTGGTACTACTACACAGGTATAAGCCGGGCAAATAACTTCATCGTTCTCTAAACCCCAAACCTTAAAAAGGGCAAATAGCCCGGATCGACCGTGCGCAAACATGGTTGCATGTAAGCATTCAAACTCACCGGCAAACTGATTCTCATATGCAGAAATGGCTTTTTTCGAATCGAAAAAGTTAAATAAAACACACCATTCCTTAAAACCATATTTAGGTTTAAGACGAGGTATTAAAAACTTACTTTTCACTTGTATCTTGCCTCTGCCAGTAACCTTTGCTTGCCATGTGTATTGCGACAAATTGTGAGACATTGATTGACTTCAAGGTTTCTTTGCCTTCAATGCTATCATCGACACTTCCTGTTTCATTAAAATAAATTGTCCGCTCTAGTGTCGCAACTGTTTTTGTGCTACCTGTAATCAACAGTTTAACCAATATTTTCTTGAGATGTTCTCTCAATAAGTAACTTCTCATCACGGTGATATTCAAACCTCTAAGTACAAACATTTTTAAGGGTGAGAAACGCCTTTTTGCTACTGGTTGCATAGATGATAAAATTGTTACGCAGCTTCCCGAAAGTTCATATGTATTTTCTTTATTATAACTTTGTGAGCTATATAACTTTCCAGACGAAGATTTACAGATAACACCGTCGCTTCTCAAAACGAGGTTTTTATCTTTAAATTGATAAACTACGCCTCCCTTATATAAGGAGACGATGCTATATAAGCTTGGACGTTTGTCCACAATAAGCCCAGCTTCTTGAAAATGATGCTGAAAATCGCTTTCTGATTCAAAAGGTAATTGCGAAGAACTGTTATGTTTAGCACCTTTACTATAGTGTGCAGCAGCCCAGCAATAGGAATTAAAAGCTGGTATCAAATTTGGTTCATCTATAGCATCTAGTGTAACCACATTGTTATTCGCAATATGCTGACGCATAAACTGAGAAATCGCAGCTGATGGTTCAGAAAATTCGCTCAAATATTCAAAACCAGACGGATAGTAAAACCGGGTATTGCGGCTTCCATAGGTGCCACCAAAAGAGCCATCAGGATGAACAAAGTGTTGAATAAACTCAACAGACTTTATCAAAGAAGCTTTCAATGCTTCATCTTTAGTGGTGTTAAACACATCACATAGATAATAAGTACACAGTGATTGATAGCCAGGGTCTGCACCTTCGTACTCTAAATACCACCCTTCTTGCGACTGCTTAGAAAGAATACGTGTAAGGATCTCCTTACCCCTACTCACCCCCTCTTCACCAGTGAGTTTGCTCCACTTAACCAACGCGGCAACGGCAGTGGCTAAATGGTTAGAAATAAAAGCATGATTTTCATCTGCAGAGTGCAAATAGCGTATCATGGGGCGAATAATCGCATAGTAATCTTTTAACTTTGAAGCCTCAAAGCGACTTCCGAGTAACTCAATAGCGGTCAGTAAGTCATATGCAACGAGCGCAGTTACACAAAAAGATCCCTCATACGGAAATGCCTCTTCCAAACTACCATCAGCACGAGTTAGTTCTTTAGCACCAATCAACATGGCATCTATGAGTCTTAGAACAGCCTTCTCGCTTAGGTAGTCTGGCAAAATGCCCGCTTCGGTCAAGCGAGCTAATCCGTGTCCGGCTCCTTGAAACGTCCCATTGCCAAAATCGATCAACCCCCACGCCCAATGAAACCGATCACCAAAACCAAATGTTTCGGATGTTTCATCTATATCAAAAAGCGCTAAAACTCTTGGTAAACTGCGTTCAACGGCAGATAAGTATACATTTTCCATTATTTATGCGCGCTCTCTTAGCACTTGTAATAGTGTTCTATAGCCATTTTCCCAGCCATAATCGTTACCCAAGGTATGAGGATGCCAGATAACACTTACCGTGCCACCAACGCCTGTAACCTCATCAACCATTTTTATGATCGTTTCTTTTCTTTCAGCTTCGGTCAATGCATTGTAGTCATACAAGTGAGAGTCCATCAGTACCATAGGTAACACACTAAAACCGGACTCAAAACGACTGTCTAAAGCTTTTAAATCAAATGCTAAAGCAAGCCCATTCCTAAACCCTATTCGGTCATTAAAGCCCAAAGTTGTGTCTTCTTTAAAACCAGCTTTGTACTGTTCAAGCCAAGTTTCGCCGAACGAGAAACGCAGCCAATGTTGGCGACATGTTTCAATCGGCCGATTTAAAGCTTCGCTTACTTTAGCTTGCTGCTTATGCATAAGCTCACTATCGTGCCAAGCTTTAAACGACTGATGTAAACCAAATTCATAGTTATGCGCTTCAAGTGCTATAAGAGCATCTACCAAGTTGGTATTTCTTACATCATAAGATGGGTCGATTAAAAGCTCCTTGAAAGAACGTTGGTAACCCAGATCTCCGCCATAAATATTTATAATTTTGCGGCTGATCAGTGGGCTATTAGTTCCGTCATTCAACTTGTCCAAGTAAAAGTAAGACTCTGTTCTAAAGAAAAACGCAATAGCTTTTGCAATTGTATTTGTGAACTGAGTGATTTTTAAACCTTTAAGCGCTTTTAGCGCATTGAACGTATGAAATGCAGTTTGCTTAAACCGAATTGCTTTTGTCTTACTTATAGCATCGAGATCATGAGTGACTAACACTGCAGGAACTGGCTTCGGCCCATTTTTAATCACGGATTTTTGAGCTAAATGGTTCGTCCAACAGTACAGGAACATAGCAATACGATTGACCCACGCATGTTTCCACATTCTTTCATCCCAACCAGAAAGTTTAAAGCTGTAAGAGTGTATAGGGCCATGCTGCTTTTCGAACTCTCTCTCTGCCAAACAGTTAGTAAACCAGTGAATAACATACCACCAGTCAACATCTTGCCACGAGGCTTCTGCTGATGCGACTTCAGCAGGCACCAATATTTGGCCATCAACTCCGCAGTGTTGGGCCCAAGCTGGTAATTTTATTGCCGTCAGCTCGACGGGCAATATTACTTCGTGTTTTTTATCTTGATGAACTGGTAACTTTTCAATCAAATCAGCATTGTCTCCCCAATAGCCACAAAGTAGTTGGAGAGCAAATTCTTTGATTTCTTGGTTTTGTATTATTTCCATATCTAAGTAATTTGTTAGCTAAACTAGGAATCAATATATGCTTGGTGCCAAAGCTCTAAGCTTAGTATTCCCCAAAGCTGTCTAGATCCAACCCCTCCCATTGAAGAGATGTTCTTTAGCACTTCTTTTTTGTATATACCGCGCTCAAGGCTCTTCTTGGACAATAGTGTATCTAAAACAAAATCACGAACAATACCGCCATTCATCCACTCCTGAAGAGGGACTGGGAAGCCCATTTTATCTTTTCTGTTAAATACTTTTTCTGGTAAGTGAGGCCTAACTACAGTGTTGAGTACAGCCTTTGTTTTCCCACCTTTGAACTTCATCGCAGGAGGAATTGTGCCTACTAGATCTGTAATTCTAGGGTCAAGTAGAGGTACTCGTGATTCAATTGAAGACGCCATGCTAACTCGATCTTCAACGTGTAACAATGCTGGTAACAACGTTTTCAGATCAAAGTGCGACATTTTATTAATGTATGATTTTGATTCAATTGAATTAAATACTTTGCAGAAATCCTCATAGCACTGCTCTCTACTAAATGAACGAGTCATATCTGAAGACAATATTTTATGGCTATCTGGGCTACGATCAATTAAGGCGAAATAACGCTCTGACATATTTCCAAACAAACCAGCGCTCCAGAATTTAGAAAGCATAGGTTTATACCTTTCTAATAGCTTAAGATTATTTGACATTTCATTCAATGAGATAGCATGTATACCTTCAGAAGTATCACCAAAAATTGAGCTTTTCAGGCTCTGCTCTAGATAAGCAACTAAATATCGCGCGTAGCCACCAAAAATTTCATCTCCACCTTGACCGCCTAGAATAACTTTCACATGCTCAGAAGCGACTTTACTTACCATATATTGAGGGAATACACCCGGCCCAGCAACAGGTTCATCAAGCGAATAAATAATTTTGGGAAGTAATTCAACAAAATCTTCAGCACTAGGCACGACATCATGCATTATACCGCCAATTTGCGAGCTTACAGCTTGGGCATACTCTGACTCATCATATTGTGGGCCTTCAGCAAAGCGTCCAGTAAATACCGGCATACCTCGTTTCAAAACTCTAGCTGCATATGATGCGATCGAACTTGAATCCAAGCCGCCTGATAGGTAAGCACCCAACGGGACATCACTTCGAACTTGAAGCTTTAAACTATCGTGTAGAAGATGTTCAAGGTTTTCTACAAAGTACTGCTCCGTGTGCTCATGGTCCACATCATATGATGGAGTCCAATACTGTACCTGTTCAGTGATCTTCGCAGCATTACCTTTGAGGTAATATCCAGGCTCTACTTTTCGGACATTTTCAAATAATGTCTCTTCACCTAAACAAAACTGGAAAGTAAAGTAATGATTTAAACCTTTTTGATTGATCTGGTTTTGATACCCTTCAATCGCACCAAGCGCTTTAATTTCAGATGCAAAGAAAAGAGCATCGTTGCCTTGTTGGTATAAATAAACCGGTTTAATGCCAAAGTGGTCTCTGGCCATAATCCAATCACCAGTATGTGTATCAAGAAAACAAAATGCAAACATACCATTTAGTTTCTTGATCGCACTTTCACGTTCAACAATCAATAACTGAAGTAAAACTTCAGTATCAGAATGAGTCGTAAATTGAACCCCAGCTTGGATCAAGCTAACACGCAGCTCAATATAATTGTATACCTCTCCATTAAACACTAAGACATATCTGCCACATGAGCTAATCATAGGCTGTTGACCATGTTCAACATCAATGATTGACAACCTTGAATGCCCTAATACGCCATAGTCACTTCGAAACACCCCTGAACCATCGGGGCCCCTGTGATGTAAGCGAGATACCATTTTATCAACAGTATCAGTAGTTTGTAACGGATGTCCAATGTTAGATAAAAAACCAGCAATTCCGCACATACTATCCCTTATTAAATGACTTATACTTCGCTTTGTACGCGCGACGCCAGCCGCCAAATGGCCAGTGGTACAACAGAGCCATCGTTAAATAACCCCAAGTTGTAACACTACTTACCATTTTACTTTCGCTGACTTTTTGGTCATATCGAAGCATGAACGGTACTTCACCAAACTTAGCATCAATTAACTTCAGTTTTACTAGTTTCTCGAGTGTACATGTAAAGCCAAGTCCCTTAAGTTGGACAAAATCATTGCCATAAAATGCAATAGCGGACTGGATAATGCTCGCCTTATAAGCCCTAAATCCACAAGAGTATTCTTTTAACCCAGGGATTGGGAAAAATACCTTCATGAATAAATTCGCTGAACGACTGATGAAAGCGCGATAACCACTAACACCTTTTTGCCCACCGCCTGGCTCAAAGCGTGAAGCAATAACAACATCATATCCTTCACGAACTTTATTGACCATGCTTGGGATAATCTCAGGCTCGTGAGTATCATCACAATCTAAACGAATGATAATATCATCAGCTTTTGTTATTGATGCAGCTTTTTCAAACAAATCACGAGCTGTCTCACCTAATCCTCTATTTATTTCATGAATAATAACTTCGAGGGGGAGTGATTTGCTATATTCGTTCAAAAGCTCTAATGTTCGATCTGAGCTCCCATCATCACAAACAAGAACTTTAACGTCTTCATCAGTACTATTAATGTACGCTTCGATCTTCGGCATTAAAACAGGTAAAGATTCTTCTTCGTTATACGCTGGTAACATGATTAAAATCATAGTTCATTTCCTATGGGAGTATGGCTATTTTAAATACGGGTGCACTGGTAAGCTAAACACAGAACTTGCTAAACGCTCTGCTACCGGGAAGTCTCCTTCCTGATACCCTAACACTTTAAATGCGGTTTGTTGGTGCATACACGTACCGTAGTAAACCATTGTCGGAATACCTTGTGCTTTATACTTGGCCATTTCTGCATCTCTGTCTTCTGCCATAAGCGTATACTGTGCCCATGAGCTGAGATAGCCCTCTGGTACAACTGGCGTTTTGTACGTGTCTTTTAATTCTGCCGTGTACTTTTCTGCCGCTTTGTTGCGGTTAATCAACTCTTGCGGGAATGCTGCTAGTTTTTCAAGTAAAACCGCAGCTTGAATGGTATCTAGGCGTGAGTTCATGCCGATACGTATGTTATCGTATTTGTCTTTACCCTTACCATGAACACGATATGATTTTAATAGCTCTGCATATTGATCATTATTTGTGAATAATGCACCGCCATCTCCGTAGCAGCCTAATGGTTTTGCTGGAAAGAAGCTAGTTGTAGCAATATCACCAAATGACCCTGCACGCTTGCCATTGATTTCTCCCCCAAAACCTTGCGCCGCATCTTCAATGATTTTTAAATCATATTTATCTGCAATTTTTCTAAGCGCTGGGTAATCTGCTGGCAAACCAAATAAATCAACTGCAATAATCGCTTTTGGTTTTAATTTGCCTTCTGTGATTACGGCTTCAATGCGTTTTTCTAAATCTGTTGGGCAAATGTTGAATGTATCTTCGTTAGAATCAACAAACACAGGGGTTGCACCTTCAAACGCGATTGTTTCAGCTGTGGCGAAGAAAGTAAACGCCGGACAAAAAACCGCATCACCCTCTTTAACATCTAGCACCATAAGGGCTAGAGTCAGTGCGTCTGTACCATTGGCACAGCTTACTGTGTGCTTGACACCAACATATTCTGATAGTTTTTCTTCAAGCTCTTGCACTTCTGGCCCCATGATATATTTACCATGGTTTAAAACTGCGTGAATACGAGTGTCAATTTTTTCTTTTAAGTGCTGATATTGCGCAGCTAAATCTATAAATTGCATTTAATAATTACTTCTACGAATTATTTAATTGAAACAAAGCCATTTTCTAACTGATATTGCTCACCTGTGTGCTCACAAGTTGCAGTACCATTCCCTTCGAGTGGCAAATTAAGTTGCTCACCATACTTACTGATCCAGCCAATCTGTTTTGCAGGTACACCGACCATTAAGGCAAATGGCTTTACGTCATTATTAATGACAGCACCTGCGCCAATTAATGAATATTCTCCAATTGTAACACCACATACAACCGTGCAGTTAGCACCTAAAGTTGCGCCACGTTTTACTAGGGTGTCTCGATACTCAGTTTTACGCTCAATAAATGAACGGGGGTTGTAGACATTTGTAAAAACCATACTTGGACCACAAAATACATCATCTTCAAGGTATACGTTGTCGTACACCGATACGTTATTTTGTATTTTTACATTGTTGCCAATAATTACTTTATTACCTACAAATACGTTTTGACCTAACGAGCAGCTCTCACCGATCTGCGCTTCACCGCATACATGCACAAAATGCCATACACATGTGTTTGCACCAATTTTTGCGCCTTCATCAACAATAGCGCTATCATGTACATGGTAGTTCATAGATTAAAGTACCTTGTTTAAAAGTGGGTGTGCCTTTTCGCCTGCTGCGACAATGTCTTGCACTCGAATGTTTTCAACCGTTTCAATTGCAATACGGTTTTCATCGATGCCAAAACCATTGCCTACCAGCACATTTTGATAGCTTTGGGTATGCAAGTCCGTGAAACCTCCGGAGAACTCAAGTTCTTCGGTGTTATCTCCATCATTAATGGTGATACTGCGGTAAGTCAACTTCTCACCTTTTACGGCATTTTCAGGTAGGTTATTTGCGTCAATTGATAAGAACCATTTAACACGTGCTCGTTCATACTGAAGAAAGCCACTTGCAGTCTTCTCATCTCTAAAGTGAATTTCGTTATGTTTCAACTCACCGAAAATAAAATGCAACATATCGTAGAAATGCACGCCAATATTGGTCGCCACCCCACCAGATTTGTGGTCAAAGCCTTTCCAAGATTTCATGTACCACTTACCACGTGAAGTCATGTATGTTAAGTCAACATCAAATACTTTATCGAGCGGAGCAGACGCAACTTTTTCTTTTAGAGCAATAATTGATGGGTGTAAACGTAACTGCAGAATTGAATTCACTTTTGCGCCGTATTTTTGCTCATAGTCTTTCAGAATATCCATATCTTCTGAATGCAATACTAACGGCTTTTCACAAATGACATCTATACCATTCTTAAGTGCATACTTCATATGTGGTGCATGAAGGTAATTTGGGCTACAAATTGAAATGTAGTCAAGCTTATTACCTTTTAGTGCTTGGTCTTCTACAAAAGCAGTAAAATCTTCAAACTCTGTAAAAAATTCAGCATTAGGAAAATGGCTATCCATAATACCAACAGAGTCATTTATATCCATTGCGACAACTAAGTTATTACCCGTCTGTTTAATTGCTTTTAAGTGTCTTGGAGCTATATATCCAGCAGCGCCTATTAATGCAAAATTCTTCATGCTAGTTACATCCACCTTTTAATAAATAACTAATAATTTCCTCGGCACAGTGCCCATTTCCATAAAATGGAATAGAAAAATCTATCTCTGTTGATTTAGCCTTACCATAACTAGCTAATATTTTGGTCTTTTCAACCCCTACCAAATGATTGCTGCCGTGGTCAACAAGCTCTACCCATTCAGTCTCATCACGTGTAACCAAGCATGGCTTATCAAAGAAATACGCTTCTTTTTGTACACCACCGCTATCACTTACTACGAGGCTACAGTGTTGAAGTAGGTACACCATTTCTAGATACCCTACGGGCTCTAAGATAATGAAATCAACAGCTATATCATTAGCGTCTAAAATGGCTTTAGTACGCGGATGCAGAGGCACAACCACAGCTTCTGACTGGTGGATTTCATTTAAAGATTCAACCAATGATTTCAAACGTGACAGGTCATTAGTGTTTTCAGCACGATGAATCGTACCTAAAACAAACTTACCGGACTGAACACTAGAAGGTAGCTCAGAAGGTTTTTGGCTTCGCTGAGCATAAAACTTAGCTGCATCAAGCATGACATCTCCCACCACTGGCAGGTAGTTAACATCATTAATATAGCCTTCCTTCAACAGATTCTGCTTAGCTAATTGAGTTGGACAGAATAAGATTTTACTTAGTTTATCTGTCAAGATTCTATTTTGCTCTTCAGGCATGCGCATATTGAAGCTGCGTAAACCGGCCTCCACATGTGCAACTTTGATATGTAATTTTGACGCAGCAAGCGCTCCTGCTAAAGTAGAATTGGTATCACCATAAACCAGCACCCAATCAGGCTGCTCTTGAAGCAAAACTTTTTCTATCTTCTCTAGCATCCTACCCGTCATAGCACCATGACTTAATGATGCTATCTCTAATTGGTAATCTGGCTTTGGAATATCCATCTGCTCGAAAAAAACATCACTCATATTAGCATCAAAATGTTGCCCAGTATGAACAATAATTTCTTCTAAATCGCCATGCTTTTGTATTGCTCGACTCACTACTGCAGCCTTGATAAACTGCGGCCTAGCACCTATCACCGTGACTATTTTCATAGCAATTACAACCTAATATCAGCTTCTGATGACTTTAATACATGCTTAACATCGTACAGTACATGGTTTTCTTTACCAAACGAACGCAATTTTTTCTCACCCATTTTTTTAAACTCTGAGTGATCTACGGCAAGTACAATACCATCGTATTTGCTTCCTTCTAACTCAGTAATTAAGTCAATGCCGTATTCGCGCTTAACTTCTTTAGGCTTAGCCCAGTTATCGTACACATCTACCGACATATTGAAGTCTTGTAATTCTTTAACTATATCGATGATTTTAGTGTTACGAACATCAGGACAGTCACCTTTAAAAGTGAAACCAAGAATAAGCACTTTCGCTTCATCAATGTGAACTTTCTTACTGGCTAACTTTTTAACTAGCTGAGTCGCAACATACTCACCCATGCCATCGTTAATCCGGCGACCAGAAAGTATAACCTCTGGGCGATAACCTACTTCCTGTGCTTTGTGCGTAAGGTAATAAGGATCAACACTAATGCAGTGACCTCCCACTAATCCTGGCTTGAACTTTAGAAAATTCCATTTTGTGCCTGCAGCATTTAGTACTTCTTCTGTATCAATATCTAAGCGATTAAAGATTTTTGCAAACTCATTGATAATCGCGATATTTAAATCACGCTGTGTATTTTCAATTACCTTTGCCGCTTCAGCTACTTTAATTGAACTCGCTTTGTGTGTACCCGCTTCAATAATTGAGCCGTACAGAGCATCAACAAAATCAGTAACTTCAGGTGTTGAACCTGAGGTGATTTTCATGATTTTTGCTAGGGTATTTACTTTATCACCTGGATTGATACGCTCTGGTGAATAACCCGCAAAAAAGTCTTCATTAAATTTCAAACCTGACACTTTTTCAATGATCGGTAAGCAAACCTCTTCTGTCGCACCTGGATAAACTGTAGATTCATAAATTACGACATCACCTTTTTCTATAAATTCGCCCAGCATTTTCGACGCTTTTTGTAATGGTCTTAAATCAGGTGTATTGCTGTCGTCAATTGGAGTCGGCACTGTAACAATGTAAACCGTACTATCGGCAAGTTCACTTTTATTACTTGCAAAACGAAGTGATGTCGCTGCTTGCAACACTTCATCTAACACTTCCAATGTTGAATCATGGCCAGATTGCAGCTCTTCCACCCGTGCTGAGTTAATGTCAAAACCTAGTATATTAAATTTCTTTGATAACTCAACCGCCAGCGGTAGACCAACATAACCCAAGCCAATGATGGCAATTCGAGTATCCCTGCTTAATTTCATTGCCAAACCCCCTTTGTATCAACGATCAAGCCCTTCGGGGCTCCTATTTGTTTAAACTGAATATGATCAACTAACATTACGTGAATATCCGCTTTATGAATTGCAGACTCCAGTTTAGCTAATCTAACATTGCCTAAATTTTCTTGAACGCAATTCAAGTTAGGCTCTACTGCTAAAATTGGCCCTTGATGTATTTCCGAAATACTTTGCACAATTTGCATCGCGGGGCTTTCTCGTAAATCATCGATATCAGGCTTAAATGTCAAGCCATAACAACCAACTGTGACATCTGTAACTGTTTTACCAGGATTATTTTGTAAGAAATCAGAAATAGCCAATTTCACTTTATCTATAACCCACTCAGGTTTTGAATCATTTACTCTGCGTGCTGTATGAATGATCTGCGCTTCACTAGGTGTCTTACTTACTATAAACCACGGATCTACTGCTATACAGTGCCCACCAACTCCAGGGCCTGGCTTCAAAATATTAATTCGAGGATGACGATTAGCCAAAGAGATAAGCTCCCACACATCGATGTCTAGCTTATCGCAGATAATAGATAACTCGTTTGCAAAAGCGATTTGCACATCTCGACACGAGTTTTCTGTTAGTTTTGCCATTTCAGCAGTACGAGCATTAGTAATTACACATTCGCCTTGTACAAATGTTTTATATAGCTCTACAGCTCGGGCCGAGCACTTTGCCGTCATGCCACCAATTACACGGTCGTTCTCTACCAACTCACGTACTACATGGCCGGGTAAGACACGCTCTGGGCAGTGAGCAATATTTATGTCAGCATTTACTCCCGCGTGCTGCGGGAAGCTTAAATCAGGGCGAGCCGCGGCTAACCAATCTGCCATTTGCTCAGTAGCACCAACTGGCGAGGTAGATTCAAGAATAACTAAATCTCCTTTCTTTAGTACTGGCGTAATTGCTTCACTAGCTTTATGAATATATGTTAAATCGGGTTCTGGAATTTGTGAGTCGTTATTTTTAAAAGGAGTCGGCACCGCAATTAAAAAGGCATCGGCTTGCTCTGGTGATTGCGTTGCTTTGAGATAACCTTCTTTTACCGCAGCGTGAACTATCATATCTAGCTCAGGTTCAACGATATGGATTTCACCTCGATTGATTGTGTCGACGGCATGCTGATTAACATCTACACCGATCACTTTCTTTTTACGAGAGGCAAACATCGCTGCAGTTGGTAATCCTATATAGCCTAAACCAATCACTGAAATTGTATTAAATGACATACTTTCCCTTTGGAAACCTTGAGGTTAAAACTTATTTGTTATTTTTTAGCTAAAATATCACAGATTCTTTTACATGCGCTTCCATCACCATAAGGGTTATGGGCTCTGCTCATTTGCTCGTAGCTTTTCTCATTAGTTAGCAGTTTATCTAAAGAAGAGGTGATTGCTGCGACATCAGTTCCTACTAACTTTACTGTCCCAGCTTTTACAGCTTCAGGTCTTTCTGTTGTATCGCGCATAACCAAAACTGGCTTGCCTAAGCTTGGAGCCTCTTCTTGAATACCACCAGAATCGGTTAAAATAACACGTGCTCTATTCATTAAATAGACAAAAGGCAAATATTGCTGAGGCTCTATTAAGTAAACATTGTCTATAGCGCTTAAAATGCGATTAACTGGCTCTTGCACATTTGGATTTAAATGCACAGGATATAGGATTTGACAGTCTGGGTGCACTTTTGCAGTCTTAGCCAGAGCTTCACAAATACGCTCAAATCCACCGCCAAAGCTTTCTCTTCGGTGACCTGTAACTAAGATAAGCTTTTTGCTCTCATCCAACATGGGGAATTGTGCAGCTAGAGTATTGCTTAGATCAGAGTCTGTTTCTATTTGATGCTTAACCATTAGCAAAGCATCGATCACTGTGTTACCCGTAACAAATATATTTTCATCAAGGTAATTTTCAACTAGCAAGTTTTGTTTAGAGGTCTCAGTGGGAGCAAAGTGGTACCTGGTAAGCGCCCCTGTAAGCTTGCGGTTTGCTTCTTCTGGCCATGGAGAGTATATATTGCCTGTACGTAAGCCAGCTTCAACATGACCAACTGATATTTGCTCATAATAAGCCGCTAAGCTTGCAGCAAATGTTGTTGCAGTATCGCCATGCACTAAGACCACATCTGGTTTAAACTCTTTAAGTACTGGAGTAAGCTCTAATAAAATTCGGCTTGTCACCTCTGGTAACGTCTGCCCGGCTTTCATTAGGTTTAGATCATAGTCAGGGGTAATTTTGAATAACTCTAATACTTGGTCCAGCATTTCTCTGTGCTGCGCGGTAACACATACTTTGGCATCAAAGCGTGCATCTTGCTTTAGAGCGTGTACTAAAGGAGCCATTTTAATTGCTTCTGGCCTTGTGCCGAATACTGTAAGTACTTTCACAGAGTGTCCCTTTTATTTTTTCTGCGGGTTTATTTAGAAATGCTGATTGGATTTTAGGAAGCTTTTACTTGTCTTGTTCAGCGTTCTTATTCATTAAGCCCTGCACCTTCGTGCAGAGCTCTTATTTTGCGAGTTAAATTTGTTCCAGCGTAACCTTGATTATTCTTTCACCAATCGCAACATAATACCACTTTAAACATGTTGAATTGTTATGTTGCAACAAATCCTACTTGTACTGTGTGTCACAATAAAGACTCACCTTTTAGGTCGCGACATAACCTGCTATGTTTTATCTGATTTGTACTCGTAGTTGTAGTACCCGTAATAGCCGTAGGCATTACTCGATTTACGAACCACACCATTGAATACAACACCTTTCACATCAATACCGTTTTGCTCAAATCTATTGCGAGTAATTTCAAGCTCTTTTGCATGGTTTTGACCAAAACGGGTAACTAACAATGTAGTTCCTGCGTGCGTACCAACAATAGCGGGATCTGTAACGGCTAAAATTGGCGGTGTATCCACAATAACTAGGTCGTACATTTTACTCACTTCACTAATTAGTTTGCTAAAGTTTTCATGCATTAATAGCTCTGATGGGTTTGGTGGTATTTGGCCTCGGGTCATGATATCTAAACTATCAACTTGTGTATGTTTGATAGTATCAGCTAGGTTTAGTCGCCCCGAAAGGTAGTCACTTAGGCCACTGTCCCACTTCATGCCGAACTGAGTTTGCAAATAACCTTTGCGCATATCGCCGTCTATGACAAGTACTTTCTTCCCGCTTTGCGCTAAAACAGTAGCAAGGTTCACCGTAATAAATGACTTACCAACACCAGGGCTTGGGCCTGATATTGCAATTACATTGTTCTTTGCCTCTAGCATAGCAAAGTGCAGGCTAGTACGCAGGCTACGTAATGCCTCAACAGAAAGGTCTGCAGGGTTATCAATGGCTAATATTGATTTTGCTTTTGCGGTTTTACCTTTACGAGCTTTGGCAAAACCAGTGAGCTTTACTTGATAATCAGAAAATGGCACGCTGGCATAAACAGGCATGCCTAATGCTTCTATCTCACCTGGGTCTTCAATACCTTTGTGTAATGCTTTTTGAATAAGTACGATAGCAACTGCTAACATACCACCCAACATAGTTGCCATTACAACAATGAGTGCTTTTTTTGGCTTAACAGGCTGGGTAGTATTTACCTCTGCATAGTCAACAATACGTACGTTACCGACGGTACCTGCACGAACAATGTCTAGCTCTTGTGTTTTAGCTAGTAGAAGCGTATATATTTCGTTATTTACCTCTACATCACGCCTCAAACGTAGTAACTCACGCTGCGTCTCCGGTAGCCCTTGCACTTCACCAGCCAAGTCATTGCGTTGGCGTTTAACTGTCTCAATTTGCTCAACAACGCCTCGGTATGCAGGGTGTTCACGTTTAAATTTACGCCCAAGCTCTAAACGTTTTAAATCCAGCTCTTGCAACTTAGTTTCTAATATTACTATCTGCTCGAGTACTGCTTGTGTTTCTAAACTAATATCAATTGACTCTTGACGTATTTGATATTCATTAAACGCTTTTTCTGCTCTTTCAAGGTTACGTTTAACATCAGGCAATTGCACCTCTAAAAACTCTAAAGACTGCTGTGCTTCTGCACTATTACGCTCTACATTTCTGCGAACATAAATGCTCGCCACCTTATCAAGAACCTTCTCAGCATATGCTGGGCCTTTATCTTGTAAGGCAAGATTGATAATACCTGAGTCTTTACCTTTTTCAGACGCTGATATTGCGCCTTGCAAGTCAAGAATAGTTTGCAACCGATTGCGTTTAATAATTGAAAATTCAGTTTCAGGACGTGCTGTTAACGTTTTAATTGTTAATTCAAACTGACCAGCTTTAACCTCTTCCCCTACTTTACCCGCAAGAACCACTTCCCCGTTTGCATTTAATAAAGCAAAATTATCATCCGTTTGTGCTTGTAGAGTGAACTCTACTCCTTCTGTGCTTTTAGGTAATCTAAAACGGTGGATCTCGATCTGTTCACCTCCCCATGCATAAGAACTTGCTCCAAAGCTTGGTTCTGCTACTTCACCTTCGCTTTGTGGTACAAATTTACGGAAGCTGCGCCCCCCAAAAAGTGGGAAGAGTTTTGGCTCAACAACTATATCTAAGTTTATCGAGTCAACCGCCTCTCCAATCACGCTTCTTGATTTAAGTAGTTCAATTTCTGTTACCGCCGCAGAGGTGCTTTCAAACATGCCAGACATGTCATCAAAACCAGGAACTGAGCCGCCCTTTTCTTCTACTTGTACCATAGCGGTTGCTTGGTAAATTGGCGTACTAAATATCGCATACGCGACACCTAGTAACATAAATAAAGCCGTTACACTTAAAATGAACCACTTTTTATCAAGCAATGCTCCAAAAAGCACCATCAAGTCAATTTCTTGGGCGTCTTCTTTTTGTGTTTTTTGTGGAGAAATTAAATTTGGCTGCGCATTCATATACTCGCAATTCCTTATAAATACTTTTGCCAAGCGCTACAGGCGCTGTCGATAAGCTCGTACACGTGCTCAAATGCCTCTTTTGACTGGCGATATGGGTCTGGGATTTCTTTATCTCCAATCCACTTACCGAGCAAAAAGGTTTTTCCACGAGCTTGTGGGTAGCGGCTACATAGGTCATCTAGATGTCTATGCTCCATGACCAGAATTAAGCTATTTTGTGCAATTAGGGCACCATTTAGTTGACGGCCTTGGTGGGGGCTCATATCGATATTTTGTGCTTTAGTCAGTTGCTGTGCCATTGCATCTGCAGCTTTACCTTCCAAAGCAGTTAAACCTGCCGATGACACTTGAATATTTTTGCCCGAAAGTTTGCTTTTTAACACATACTCAGCGGTTGGGCTGCGGCAAATATTACCCGCACAAACTATTAATACACTATCAAACATGAGTGATCACACTATTGATTTTCGATATCTTGAATTGCATCCACAGTTGAAAGTGAGGGCAATAATAAACTAATAACTTTGTTCCAACGGGCCAATGGCGCACTAGTCACATAAACAATATCTTGAGCTTGCAACTCAAACTGCTCTGCAAGTACTAATGAGGCTACATTTTTGGCGTGCAACTGATACACATCTGCCAGTACCCCGTCCTTTTGCAAATCACGTTTGCGCAATACAAAAACGCCGTTCGCATCGGCTGTACGTTCATTAAAACCGCCGGCATCAGTCAGTGCCTCAGCAAGGCTCAAACCATAACGATTAACGTCTACTTTACCTGCTTTAATTACATCGCCAAGCACATATACATTACGTTTATCGTTGCGACTGATATGAACAATATCCCCATGTTGTAACAAACGGTTTTGTGATATATCGCCTTGTGAGTAAAAATCGTCAAGCTGAATAACTTCTGTTTTTTGACCACGGGTAAAAGTGACTGTTTCCCAATCTGCACTTTCCGTCAAGCCGCCGGCCTGATTAATGGCGTCAATGAGAGTGAAAGGCGTTTCAGTGATAGGGTATACACCTGGTTTAGTTACTTCACCAGTTACATAAGTTTTTTGGCTTTTAAAGCCAACAACTTTAACATCAACTTGAGGGTCTTCAATAACTCGGCTTAACCTTTTAGCCAACTCATCTCTAAGCTCTGTCACAGTTCTACCCGCTGCAGGTACTTTTGGTGCATACGCATAAGTAATAGTGCCATCTGCTTGCACGCGGAAACCATCAAATTCAGCGGTTCGTTGCACTGCGGCAGGAATTGTCAGCTCAGGGTGGTCCCACACTCCAATGGTTATCACATCTCCCACGCCTAGGCGATACTCATAGTCTGAGACATCAATACCCTTAAGCGCTGAACGTTCAAGCTCTTCTGCACGTTTTATTTTATGCTCTTGGACTAATTGAGAGTCGATAATGTGGATGTTTACTTTTTCTAAATCTCTTTCTAGATTAGCGGTTTGTTGTCCCGAGCCAATCCCTTCGAAGTGACCACCAGGAACAAGTGTGCAGCCACTCATTACTAATAAAAGGCTACTAGCAATGATAGTTTTACAGCGTAACGCCATTGTATTTTCCCAAAAAATTATAATCTATTCTTTTTATTGCTTTTTATTTATTAGCAACTAATTTAATTGGCTCAATTAAAACATGCGGGCTAGTTAATCGCAAGTAGCGAACACTTCAACCCAAAGGCACTGCTAGAACAAAAAGTCGTTCTTTAAACATGTACTCATTTAAATTAAGGTTATAAATAAGCTCATATTTTACAATATAGCGATGAGCATATATAGACGCAGAAACAAGCTCAGAATGATAACCTCAAGTTCAAGATAACAATCACTGATTTAGGTAAACAATCTGTAAGTAGAGGTCTAAACAAAGTTGTTACAATTCAATTTAGGCACGCTTCCGCCCTTAGGTTGCAGCTCCTAAATGCTGTTTTATTCGCTATTTTTTAGTTAAAGTTATTTTTTAAGCTATTAACGTATGTAAATCTCTAGTTCGCCAAATTAAGCTTGCTTTTTAAAAACACTATTCTCAGTAACAATCTGCACATCTTGGTTTAAAAGCTTAATAAGTAAAACACTTCTCGTATCACCATCAGCTTGCTGATAAATTGCTGTTATATTTTTATAGCAGCCATCAGTAAGCATAACTTTGTCTCCAAGTGCAAACTCACATAAATCCGTTGCCATGTTATTTTCACGAAGAGATTGAATTATCGGTTCAGGTACTTCTTGAATACGCTCTCCAAAGCGGACAAAATCAACAACCCCTCTCGTGTATTTTATTGCGGAAAAGTGTATAGAATATGAATCTAGATGAACAAAGATATATCTGGGGAACAAAGGCTGAGTAACAGCGCGTGATGATGTGGTTTTACGTCGCTTCAATGTTGGGAAAAACGCTTCGATCCCTTGCTGTGTTAAGTTGGCTAATGCTCTGCTTTCTTGTTTTGGTTTACAGTACACTAAATACCAATACTTCATTTGAACAGTCCATTTTCTTATTCGAGCTTAAACGCAACAGATTATACGTATATATAACGATGAGTCTAGTACTAGTAGCACCAATACATTTAAGTGACCAAAAAAGGTACAAAGCTAATACAAAATGATAGGTATAAGATAGCCTACACCGGCGAATAAAATCTCAGTTTAAAAAAAGCTAATCACAACCGAACAGGTCACGAGTGTAAACTTTATCTTTAACATCGCTTAATTCCTCAACCATTCGGTTTGAGACGATTACATCGCTCATCTGTTTAAACACTTCAAAATCAGATATCACTTGCGAATTAAAAAACAACTTTTCAGTTAACACCGGCTCGTATACAACTACATCTATACCTTTGGCTTTGATGCGTTTCATCACACCTTGAATAGATGAAGCTCTAAAATTATCTGAACCTGCTTTCATAATCAGCCGGTATATACCAACCACCTTTGGCTGCTTTTTTAAAATTGACTCAGCAATAAAATCTTTTCTAGTTGTATTTGCATCAACAATAGCTTGAATAATGTTGTTAGGTACATTTTGATAATTAGCTAAAAGCTGTTGCGTATCTTTTGGTAAGCAATAACCGCCATAACCAAAAGATGGGTTGTTATAATGATTACCAATTCTAGGATCAAGGCATACCCCTTCTATGATCTGCTTTGTATTCAAACCATGAGATTCGGCATAGCTATCTAATTCATTAAAATATGCTACGCGCATAGCTAAGTAAGTGTTAGAAAATAACTTGATCGCTTCAGCTTCTGTTGAGTCAGTAAAAAGCACTTCAATATCTTTTTTTATCGCCCCCTGCTGTAATAACTCTGCAAATAATCGCGCCCTTTCAGATCGCTCACCCACAATAATTCTAGAAGGGTGTAAATTATCGTAAAGCGCCTTACCCTCACGTAAAAATTCAGGTGAAAACATAATATTAGAAATACCTAACTGTTCAGAGAGTTGTTTTGTAAATCCTACAGGAACGGTCGACTTAATAACAATTACCGCATTTGGATTGTGCCTGTACACATCTGCAATAACAGATTCTACTGAATCAGTATTGAAATAATTTGTTTCTGGATCATAGTCAGTCGGAGTTGCAACTAAAACAAAACCTGCACCATGCAACGCACTTTTCAAGCAGGTAGTTGGGTTTAGGTTTAGTTCCCTATTTACTAAATAGTCACTAATCTGCGGATCAAAAACAGGCGATAAATCCTGTTTTAACTTTTCAATCCGAGCATGATCAATATCATATACACTTACTTCATTATATTGAGCTAATAAAACGGCATTAGATAAGCCCACATAGCCACAACCGATTACCGAGATTTTCAAATTATATTCCTTTATTATCTCATAAAACAATAAAAGTATCAGGTTACAACCCAGTGTCAGTTTCGCGACACTTTGCTGAACTTTCACTTAACTTTTTCAACTCCAGTGCATAACGGTGAGGATATAATGTAGTCAGTATCAGAACTAACCCTACCAACGCATAAACGCTGTTTATTGAACTTACTGACAAACCATTTAGAAACAAAATTACCAGCACACTTATTCTCGCTCGCCCTGGAACTAAACTAATTTTCATTAGCTGGTTTAATATAACAAACACTATTAGTAAGCCAACAATACCATGATCAAACACTTGTCTAATAATGTATGAGTGAAGAATAACCGAATAACATATTGTTGGATCTTTTGCGCTAAACAGTGTTTTATAAAAAGTGAGACGCTCACAAACCACATCAGGTAGTGCTGTTAGTGGTGTTGAACCAAACAAAACGTTTACCCAACTCCAATCTTTAACAGCAATTAAGAAGCCCTGAGCAAATACAACCCTATCAATAGAACTCACATCACCACCTGATAGCCGGCTGGCTAAAACTGCGACTACTCCCCCACCGATTATGGCAAGGAAGAACAGCTTCAAAATTGTTCTAAAGTCAAAGTTACGAATAAGCAATAAAGTCAACATAGCAAAATAAGCTACAACTCCCGAACGAGAGCCTGACATAAATACCACTAAGGTTAACATTAGCCACTGAGTTGCTGAGAGCTTCTTTTCGATTGACCAAACAGCCAACGCAATGAACAGCATTGTCATTATTTCAAAGTTATTTTCAGCAAAAACGCCAGGTCTTTTGAAAGTCGCGAAAATTAACCAAAGTATATATTTACTAAAAAAAATACCTAGCAATATATTAAAAAGCATAATGACTTGTCGTTGACTAAAAAGACACTTACCAGAAAAAAAAGCTAAAATTATTAAGTATACGTATGATTTATAAGCTAAAAAATAGTCTTTTGGATGTGTACCATGTAAGTATGCGACAGTAAATGTATATAATATGTACAACAAGCAAACACAAATAATAAACCAAGCGCCTGACTCCATCCGCTTAGCTACAAGTAGCAAGCTAATTAGTATCATGACCTCAAACAATGCATTTGTTGGAAGCGGGTTATAGTACTTATAGGAGATAAAACTCGCTACTGACATTAACATAATAAAAAATAGGTAGTTATTTTTTATCATTACTCAACGCTTCCATAACTTTTACTGCTGCTTCACCATTTAAACCATATTTTATTGCCAATTCTCTTGTTCTCGAGTGTCGTTCCGACAGCATTTCAAAATGCTCAAGTACAAAAGTGGCAACGTCTCTCGGATGTTCAACAATATATACGCCATATTCACGAAGATTTACACCTCCAAGTTCAACTTCTAAATCAAACGCTAGGCCAACACTATTAGTCACCACAATGATACAATTGGCAAGCATTGCTTCCACCATGCAATAAGAGTAAGTTTCAATCATCGAAGGTATAAGCACTACCTGAGACTCAGCGTAGTATTTCAGCATTGCATCATAGTCAAGTTCACCACTATCGCAGTTAAGTAGCAAATGGTGACATGTTTGAATTTGTTCAAATCCTTTTATTTCTTCATGTTTTCGGTTTGGAAAGAAAAATGAATTTGGTTCTTTTATTATTTCAGTATATGGGAACTGAGCACCTAAATGTATAGTGTCATGCTCGTTCGTTTTTAATGCCTTTGCTTGAAGCTTAGATAAGCACAAAGTCTGGTTTGTCATCCAGATACATAATTTAGTAAGCTTTTTAGATGCAACCATACGACGAACAAATGGGACTTGTCGTTTTAAGATTTTAGGAAATAAGGGCTCTCCTTCATGCGGAATAAAAACAACTCGCTTACCCAACACTCTAAATAAAGGACAAAAAAGCAAACACAAAAATACATAATTTATAACAATAGTATGACTAGCCATGCCCTTTTTAATTATGCGAATGATATCACTTACTATCGTACTCTTAGATTTAGAAAAAAACGCAAACTGCACTTGTTCATTACTTTCTAACTGCTCGGCTAATAAACCTATTCCATTATGATTTCCGGCAGTAAATGAGATCACTAACACCCCTTTACTCATGACATCCGTCCATTACTCTGTAGTTTTCGCTTCAATAAAACAACTGAAAAAATAAGCAATCGTTTTGCCATTGCCACCCATTTTTTTGTACCGGATGTATGTTTGCAGATCACTTTATAGTCTTCTTTTATCATCCTTTTCATATTACTAGAGATACTGCCTGAGACTTGCCGATAAAAAGCACACCGGCCACCAATTATTTGCAGAGATTTATTTTGCTTTGCAGCTTTCAAGAAAAAGTCATGATCTTCAATCACCACATCCTCAGAAAAGCCGTCTAATTCTAAAAAGGTAGACTTTTTGATTGCGCAACCAATAATGCTATACTTTTCGCCTTTTTTACTACCCCAACCAAAGAGCACATCATTAAATGTTAAAACATCATTTTCTCTATTGAAACCTGCAGAAAAGTCAACATTTTTAGTCTGATAGAAAAAAAGAACGGGCGAAAATACAATATCAGCCCCCTCTTCAAATGGCTTTTGTAGTTGCTGCACAAACCCTTTGCCTAATAAGTCATCACCACCCAATACAACTAATATGTCTCCTGACGCCATAGAAGCAGCTCGATTCATCGTCTTAACTTGCCGAAGATTTTTTTCATTTTTATACACATTTAAGCGTTTATCTGTATTAGCATAAACCTGTAACCTATCGAACGTATCATCCGTAGAACAGTCATCGATTGCAATCACTTCATCGTCATCTCGGATCGCTGCTAATACACTCGATAGCGTATCATTTACAAATTTCTGTTGGTTATAAAAGGGGATAATAACTGTAAACTTCAAAATAACTTCCAATTAGCGTTTTAACATACGCTTAAGTAAAATAAACCCGTTTGCGGCTAATTTTAGTATTGGCTTATTCAGCACTGTACATGTCAGCAAACGTAAATAAAAAGGCCTATATTGTATCACTTTTATAGAGAAAGTTTGTTTAATAATGTATGTGCATTGACAAATTAAATTTTCAACTTGAGCAAGCTGGGCTTGCTCCATTTTGGACTTATTTTCTGTCATTACAATAAAGCTGGACCAAACGCATACCATCAGCTGCGCACAAAAGCGCGACTGCATTTGGTCGAAAACGTCTTGCCTATCGAGTAACGCTTTTAACTTTAACTGATTTTGCAGTAAACCAAACCGAGCCATAGAAAACGATTTGGTTGAAGAGTTTTGATGTTGGCGGTAAAAGTATTTACCTGAGCTAAATGTTACTTTTTGACACGATAAGAATAACTCTCTTGTTGTCAATTCATCGCCATGTAAATTTGACTCATCATACCGAATATCTGAAAACATACTCGCTCTATACATACCAACTCCATGAATACTCCAATCAAGAGAAAGCTCAGTCGCTTCTAATCCAGAAACAACACCTTGGGTTGGCACTTGTTTAAACTTATTATGCTCAGATGCTCCATTCCAATAATACAGGTCAAATAGCCCTGCATCAGCATCTGTAGACTGCATAGCTTCAAACAACTTTTCTATGGCATTTGGAGCCAATTCATCGTCAGAGTCGACCATACAAATATAGTTCCCTTTGGCATATTTAAGCGCATAGTTTCGTGCACTTGATGCTCCACCGTTGCCCTTTGAGAATATTTTAACTTGCGGGTAGCGGGCGGCTATTTTTTGTAATAACTCTAAAGTACTGTCGGTTGAGCCATCATTTACACACAGTATTTCAACATTTTGATAACTTTGATTTACAATCGATTCAATACTTTGCCTAAGAAATGCCTGTGCATTATAACAGGGCATTAATACTGAAACTAACGGGGTCATAGCCTTGCTCATTACAGCTCCATTTTCTTCAAATGTTTAAAAAATACAATCCAAACAATGGCGCCATAAGCGAAATAAGTCATGGCATAGGCCTCTGAAACCCCAGTTATTCCTCGGAATTCAACTAGGTACATCGTCATCAGTGCAAACCCGAAGCTCGCAAAAATTTCACAAAAAGCATTCATCTTAAAGTAGCCTTTTGCAAGCATTAACAAAGCACCAATATGACTGAGAATTCGGATCACATCACCAATAATTTGTGTTTTGAATAATGCTTCCGCTGGTAAAAATGCTTCAGTAGCAAGTAGTAAAATTAAGAACTCTCTTAAGCCATAAATAATTCCACCGCCTAAAATAGCCAAAAACATCACTAACACAGTTACTTGCAATGTCGTGCTTTTTAACTCTGTTCTACTTGTTGACTTAGACAGTTTTGGATAATAATACACACCAATAGCAGTGATCAATATAGATAAATAAGCAGTCGAAATATTCCAAACTAACTGCCATTGTCCGGCAGCATCAATAGAAACTTCTGAGGTCAATGTATCTCGCACTAATATCAAAGAGACGGGTCCTGTTAGCGCACCTATAAGGCCAAGCCCCAAATATTTAGACATTACCTTAACATCTTCACCTTTACTCGAACCGACCCAATTTTTAAACTTAAACCACGGCTCTTTACAAACCCGTGCAATAACAACAATACCGGCAATAGCATTATTAACGGCTACCGCAGCTAACCCTCCAACCAGTCCGTATAAGTAAATAAGCATAACGGCGATCAAGCAAGACATCACCGTTGATATCATTAAGGTTGTGATATATTTCGCATGCTCTTCTCTACCATTAACGACAGCCAACAGCAACGCATTAGCAACATTTAAGGGGAGCATTAACAGAACAAGTAATACCACCCAATACAATGCAATATTATCAAAAAGTAATTCCGCGAGTTTACCTGAAGTTAGCAAAATGATTGGTGCTGTAATGATAAATATCAAACTAATAAGTTTACTAGTTGCACGCCAAAATTGTGTGGGGTTATCTCTAAACTCGGCGGTATAACGTGATACACCTTGTGATAGCTGATTACACATCACACCGTTCAAACCATTTACAAAACTCTGCAGTTGACCGACTAAAGCCACCCCTTCTGTACCAGCATATACCGCAACAAATTTTGAAACGACAAAACCTTTGACCATATTAAGCAGAGTTAATAGCCCGCTTAATATAGTAACGCTAAATAGCTTCATAGTGTGAAGCTATTAACTGCTTTTATAACTAGCTCGACTTGTTCATTTGTCATCGTTGGATCAACAGGTAAAGAAAGCACCGTTTCATGTAAATGCTCACTGATAGGCAGACTAAGTTCACGAAGATCCGAATATGCTGCTTGTTTGTGTGGTGGGATTGGGTAATGAATTAAGCACTGAATGCCCTGCTTCTGCATATGAGCTTTTAAAACATCTCTTTCTTGTGTTTGAACAACAAATAAATGCCAAACATGTGCTTGAGGGTCTGTTATCTGAGGCAGTATTACTAATGAGTTTTCAATGCCACTAAAATAGCGCTGTGCGATGGCTCTGCGACGCGCAATTTCACTATCCAGGTGCGCCAATTTCACTTTCAAAAAAGCAGCTTGAATTTCATCTAAACGAGAGTTAACACCTTGATAAAGGTTTTCATACTTTTTGTGGGAACCGTAATTACGCAAAGCCGTCAATACATCAGCCAGGTCATCATCATCAGTTGTTATCGCACCAGCATCTCCAAGTGCCCCCAAATTCTTCCCCGGATAAAAACTAAAACCAGCCGCATCACCAAAACCACCCGCTTTTTTTCCATTAATCGTTGCACCGTGTGATTGAGCTGCATCTTCAATAACTAACAACTGATTTGTTTGAGCAAAATCACAGATAGCGTCCATTTCACTTAGCTGCCCGTATAAGTGCACAGCCATAATCACTTTGGTTTTATCCGTTAAATGTGTAGCCATTTTATCAATATCAATATTGAAAGAACGCGAGTCAGGCTCAACAAAAACAGGTATAAGCCCATTTTTAGAAATAGCTAAAATCGAAGCAATATAAGTATTTGCTGGTACCAATACTTCATCACCTTTATGGAGCTTACCCATTTCAAGCCAAGCTTGTAAAGTCAACGTTAAAGCATCCAGCCCATTAGCAACACCAATACAGTGCTTAGTTTGACAATATTTTGCAAAGTCAGCCTCAAAAGACTCTAATTCGCTACCACATAGATACCACCCAGACTGGATCACACGTTGAGCTGCAAGATTTAGCTCAGCGTCGTACTGAGCATTAATGGCTTGTAAATTAAGAAAAGGAACTTGAATTGACATGATGGTACTCACAATAATAAAAAAGTTTAAGCTTGCTTGTCATCTAAATAACGCACGATGCGTGCTGGGTTGCCCACAACAACAGCATTATCAGGGACTGACTTTGTAACAACTGCGCCAGCGCCAACCATTGCGTTACAACCAACGACGACGCCAGGAAGAATAGTTGCATTTGCGCCTATAGAGGCACCTTTTTTTAATCTAGTTAATGGAAACTGCTCACTATACTGCTTTGAACGTGGCATGATATCATTGGTAAATGTTGCATTTGGACCAATAAACACGTCCTCTTCAATCCGTAAACCATTCCACAAATATACACCAGACTTGATAGTGACTCTGTCACCAATAATCACGTCACTTTCTATTAGCGTATGAGCACATACATTCACATGATTGCCAATCTGGGCACCTTTAAATACCACTGAAAATTGCCAAATAGTAGTGTCATGACCTATATTTTCTGCTTTCACGTCAGCAAGAGGGTGGATCATATTATTTTATCCAATTCAAAAACTGATCGTAGTCACGAAGATAGTCCAATTCGTCATAGACATCACTTGCTAATACAATCAATACACAATCAGCAGTAAAGTTATGCATTTCTCGCCAAATTACTCCATTGATAAGGACGCCACGTTCGGGAGTGTCCAATCTAATGGTTTGCTTTGTTGTGCCATCATCTAGCAAGAGATCACACGCTCCTGCTACGGCAAAAATAACCTGTTGTAAATTTTTATGAGCATGAAACCCTCTAGATACCTGCGGTTTTGTGCCATAAATATAATAGATACGTTTGATATCGAAAGGGACTTCTTTATCAACTTCCAAGGCGATAAGAGAGCCTCGCTCATCCCCTCTAGATTTAAAGTCTAACTGCTCTATCACTTTTTTCCCGCCTTTACTAATGAGTCTAGATACTTACCATAACCGTTTTTCTTCATTAAATCGGCACGGGCTTGTAAGGCATCAACCGTTAACCAGCCTTGTTTCCATGCTATTTCTTCTAAGCATGCCACTTTTAACCCTTGACGCCTTTCAAGAGTTTGCACAAAATGACTCGCTTCTAACAAACTATCGTGAGTACCAGTATCAAGCCAAGCAAAGCCTCGACCTAACACTTCGACCTCTAATTGGCCTCGATTTAAATACTCATTGTTCAAACAAGTGATTTCTAGTTCACCACGGCTTGAGGGCTTAATCGTTTTTGCAATATCGACCACTGAATTGTCGTAAAAATATAAACCTGTCACTGCGTAATTTGATTTTGGTTGCTGTGGCTTTTCTTCGATCGAAAGCGCCTTGAAATTCTCGTCAAATTCAACTACACCAAACCTTTCAGGATCACCGACTTGATAACCAAATACGGTTGCCCCTTTGGTCTTGCTTGCTGCATTCAATAGTTTTGGCGTAAACCCTTGACCATAAAATATATTATCCCCTAGCACCAAACATACGGAATCTTGACCAATGAACTGCTCACCAATAATAAACGCCTGCGCTAAGCCGTCAGGTTTTGCTTGTTGCGCATAAGTAATATTAACTCCAAACTGGCTGCCATCGTCTAAGATACGTTCAAAGCCTGCCGCATCCTCTGGCGTAGTAATAATTAAGATTTCTTTAATCCCAGCAAGCATAAGTACTGACAGAGGATAATAGATCATTGGCTTGTCATAGATAGGTAATAGCTGTTTTGAAACACCTTGCGTAATGGGGTATAACCTTGTTCCTGAGCCGCCAGCTAAAATAATTCCTTTCATTTTCTACCCCTGCCCTAATCTTTCTAATTGATATGATCCATCTAACACTCTAGAGTACCAAGGCTTATTTGCTAAAAACCACTCAACTGTTTTCTTAAGCCCTGATTCAAAGGATTCTTCTGGCTTCCAGCCAAGTTCACGTTCTATTTTAGAAGCGTCAATAGCGTATCGTAAGTCATGGCCTGGGCGATCTGCTACAAAGGTTATCAAATCTTTATAGTGACTAATTCTATTTGGTAATTCAGGCCTTAACTCTTGCAGTAGTTCACAAAGTGTTGTCACAACTTCAAGATTAGTTTTTTCGTTAAGCCCACCAATATTATAGGTTTCCCCTATCGTACCCTGTGTTGCCACCAATAATAGCGCTTTAGCATGATCTTCCACATAAAGCCAATCTCTGATTTGCTGACCATCACCATAAACAGTCAATGGCCGACCATCTAACGCGTTTAAAATCATCAGTGGAATGAGTTTTTCCGGGAAATGATAAGGTCCGTAATTGTTTGAACAATTAGTCACCACAATAGGCAACCCAAAAGTTCGTTGCCAGGCGCGGACCAAATGATCGCTAGATGCTTTTGATGCTGAGTATGGTGAACTCGGGTCATAAGCTGTACTTTCAGTAAACAAGCCACCCGTATCAGCTAGATCGCCATAAACCTCATCCGTTGAAATATGATGGAATCTAAACTGTTGCTGCTTTTCGTCACTCAACTGAGCAAAGTACGCTCTTGCTACCTCTAATAACGTATAAGTCCCAATGATATTGGTTTGAATAAAGTCACTAGGGCCATCAATTGAACGATCGACATGACTCTCTGCAGCAAGGTGCATCACAATATCTGGCTGATGATCAGAAAAAATACGCTGCATCGAACTCATAGAACAGATGTCGGCCTGTTCAAAAGTATATTGTTCACTATCAGAAACTGTTCGTAATGATTCTAAGTTTCCTGCATAAGTTAACTTATCTACATTAACCACTTCATGGTCAGATGTATTAATAATTGTTCGAACAACTGCGGAACCTATAAACCCAGCTCCGCCTGTTATCAGAATTTTCATATAAAACCCTCTATCTAGCTGGCTCTTTTAAAAAAGTCGATGAAAAAGACCCAAAAGAATTGAGGGTACTGTTTCAAAAGTCGCTTTGCTACATACGAGCTATTACAAGCACGATATAACCAACGTAAATGAAATTTATCTATCCAAGCAGGATAGTAGTGTAATTTATTTGATGTTTGATGTAAGAAACCACCACATGTATATACTTGTTTCACACACCCTTGATGTGCTTTCAACTTAACCGCGAATTCGTCTTGCTTTGGCGTGCCCAAACCACAAATAACATACTCAGCTTCTGATTTTGAAATACGTGAAATCACTTCGTCATCTGACTGAAAGTAACCGTGTTCGTAACCAACAATATTAATATTTGGATAATTGCATTTGAATATTTCCACTGTTTTTTCAATATCTTTATCTTGGGCACCAATAAAGTAAACTTTTAGTTTATGCTCATTTGCTTTCTCTAAAAAAGTTTTAGCAAATGAACTCATATCAAAACTAATTCGTGGCACTGTTCGAGCAAAGCACAACGAAAATAACTTAGCGGACGAGATAGCATCTGTATAGATTGCATCTATTTGCTCAGTTATTCCTCTATTTTCTCTCAGTAGTAAATAAGAATATGGATTCACGAAAGTGATAACTTGTGTTCCTTCCCAGTTACTTTGGCTATTGATAGCTCGGTCTAATTGAGATTCAATATTTGGACTCTGCTTAATTTTATCTAAAAGTACGTGCATATCTAAAAAACCGTGAAATAAGCGTTGTAGGAATTAGCAATAATAAAAATGCGATGATTCTGTATTTGTCCCAAATTAAAAACTCGTTATTTTTCAAAATAGAAAATGCTGTCTGTTTGTTACCACTCATTAAGTTTTTTCTGACACAGCTCATAACAGACAAATGTAATAAGTATCCAATACTACTAACAAATTGTTTAGGTGTATTATCATCTTTGGTTAATGCGTCAAAATAATCTATATGCGGAGATAGCTGTATACTCTGCGTAAACTTTGATTTTGAAGCATCGAGATCATAGACCACAGCACATTTAGGAGAGTAAAAGAGCTTTGCTTGGCAAGCCAACCTCCCCCAAACTACTTGGTCTTCACCCAATTTAACACCAACCGGAAACATGCCTATCTGCTTCAATGCATCTGTCTCTATACAGACAGAAGAAGATGTAATGGGTAAATCTGCATTACAACAAGCTAAAAAATAATCATCTACTTCACCAGATTGATTTGGTAAATGTATGTTTTTAGCTGGCTTTAGCTCATTGCCATCATAAAACTGGTAAGCGGTAAAAAAAACAGCCCCACCAGGGTTATCCTTGTGAAGCGAAAAAATTGTTTCAAGGAAGTGTGGTAACCAGTAGTCATCTGCATCCAAAAATGCAATGAAGTCACCTGTCGCAGTGGCTATCCCTGAATTTCTAGCTTGAGACACTCCCATATTTTGATGGTGCCTGATAAGCCTGATGCGACTACCAAACAAAGCTTCTACAATACTAGTGCTATCATCCGAAGAACCATCATCAACCACAATGACTTCTAAAGGCTGCTTCGTTTGTGCAAACACAGAATTGAGTGCCCTAGATACAAACTTAGCCTTATTATACAAAGGCATGACTACTGATATTTTCATTTACTTTTTCTACTCTACTGTTATATGTAGATATCTATCCTTTGCTACCTTCAAAACTAACTGCTGCTATACTGACTAAACAGCAGTGGATCTGTACAATAGGTTGATTTTGCGAACACGCAATTATAGAGTATTTATAATCAATTTGGTACTGCTAGCAGTGTTCTTGTTTGCAACTCAACATCATTAGATACAAAAGCGACTCGTTCAACAGATATCGCTACAAAGTAAGTATTTATATCAATAGGCAAATAAACGAAATGACTGTCGGTTACATTAGCTCTGGTCCAGTGAACTTGTTCAAAAAGCTATTTATGTTTCATAACTATTGAGCAAACTTTAATTATCACATTCTCATTTAAATTAAATATTGAGCAGCAGATAATCATTCTATAAAATCAGCCTTTGTTAACATTAGTTTATGTTATTCTTTGCACTGGAAACACAATGGCCATCCCTATTTTCCATGAACCTTATTGTAAACAGGTTTATGTTTATTGAATAATCCATTAACTTTACCTATCTGTCGCATCATGAGCAGTTTACCTTTCATTCTTTTTCTTTGCGATATCAATGGCAGCAAATAAGTCAGCAAACCAACCCAAAAGCCTACAAAGAGTTTACATAGTTCTACAAAAAGACGTTTAATAGAATAGTGATGCAGCATAATAATTCGCATATCTGCAGCGCCAATTCTATATGCTCGTTCAACAGCCCAGAGTTTGGTCACTCTGCTGGCATCAAATACCTCATGACTGACAGCATCTATAGATAGAGCAAAACGCGCCCCTTTATTCTTTAAACGCGTAAAATACTCTTTATCTCCTCCGCCATACAAAGCATAAAATGGGTCAAAGCGTTGCTGCTCAAATTCAAAATAAACACTTTTACATAATAAAACATTCCCGACACCTTCAATCAGAGGAACCTCACAAGATGCTGTTGGCAGTGGCGGATAATAAATTGACAGCTGGCGTAACCAATTGGGGGGGGAGGTAGTAAAATCGGGCTTGACTACCCCGCTAATCACATTACATGAAGTACGCTCTTGCGTAGCCAATAATGCAGTTAACCATTGAGGCTCCACCCACTCATCATCATCAATCATAACTAAAAAATCGGCCTGCAGGTCATCAAATGCTTCTTTGAGTAAATCGTTTCGGACAAACGAAATACCTCGCTCTTCTACAACCGTCGTTTTTATCGGATGAATATATAGCTCTTTGAGTTCAGCAACCAGCTTTAAGCCTTGGCATTCAGTGCTGTCATTATCTGCTACTAAGAGAGATAATTGAACATTACTGGGAATCGTCACTTTAGCAATTGACTCCAGAAGCCTTTTTAATCCACAAGGCCTTTTATAAGTAGGTATGCCAATGACCACTCTTCTCAATTGTACTTTAGACTCAGACAACTCCATGGTACCAACCACCTACACCAGCATACTCATTTTAAGGACGCGGAATTTTAGCAAAATTGACGCTATAACCAAACTAATTATCGCTATAACAGCGTATAGTACGCTCAAAACCACCTCAGTAACGGAAAAATACTGCCCTAGCGTAATAACGAAAGTTAAGAGAAAACAAAAAAAGTCAGTATTATAAAAACCCCTTTAAAGAAGTGTATAAAACTGACTTGAATACAGGGAAGAATTAGCACATACCAATGTGCTATCAATAATGCACTTTGCAAAATAAGTAGTGCTGCAACCATGTTAGTTAACCCCATAGGAGCCGAGATAAAAATAGTACAAACCCGCGCTAAGGTTACTGCTAAATTCCAATAAAAAGAGCGCTTAACTGCCCCGCAAGCTTGTAACAAGCTACTACTGGGGTTAATAAGCGACATAATTAAGTAAGTTATTGCAAACAAAGAAGCTAGTTCTTGATATTGTGCCCACTCGCTGCCGAGCAAGGCCTCTAAAAATATTTCCGAAAAAAAGACTAACCCAATATATAAAGGAAAGTTAGCTAAAGTTAACAAAGCGAGCCCTTTCAAGTAATAATTACGTCGTTCTATAGGCTGGACCTTGACTAAGATAGGAAACAACACCCGGTTAGCTATTGGATTAATAAGCTGTAGCATTGGCTTACCTATTAAATCTTTAATATAGCTATATACACCTAGCATATCAGCACCTAACAACTTCAGTACCACGAGCTGGTCAAACTGGCGGCTAAACACCCCGACCAAATTTTCTGACATTTGGTAACCCCCATACTTAGCTGGCAACTTAATGTCACGAACTTTCGGCCACGTCAATTTAAAATGGCTGGGATTAAAAACCAAACATAAGATAAAAACTATACTCGCATTCAGGAGCTGAGCATATACTGCACTACTAACACCAAAATCAAGCCAAAGTAGCGCACATATCAATAACAAACTGGCACTTTGCGCTATGATTTCAAAAATGGCTATTGTTTTAAACAGTAATTCTTTTTGTAGTAATGCCATTGGTTGTGCAAAGCACGCGCGTATTAAAATTATAGCTGCGACACTAAAAGAAAATGCTTCTAAGCTAGGTAAATCAAAAAAGTCACTTATGAATGGAGTAAATAACACACTAAGAGCGGCTATTATTATCGCTATTACTACACCTAACGTATACAACTGACTTCGACTTGTACTACTTAGCTTATGGTAATAGATAACGGCATTTGATAACCCACCATCACCAAGTATCTGCGCGACACTCACAAAAATGCTAATAAATGCGATTAGCCCTAAATCAGCTATTGGTAAATATCGAGCTAGGATTATAAATTGCAACAGCTGTAACAATACTTTAGTAATGGTTGCTAACGAGCTCCAAGAAACGCTTTGAAAAATAGCCTGCGGTGCATTCATTGCTATATCAAATCTTCTAACATACTTTTCCAGCGCGGGGTGAGGGCTTGTTCTGAAAAGTGCGTGCGCATTAAAGCTTGATTTTTATTATTTGGCTTAGCGATAAGATCTGTGAGGGTGTCATTTGTTTGCATGTCCAATTTGGCTACATCATAAAGTGAAAAACCAAACTGAGAAAGCTCAGTGTAAGTACTTGTTTTAAAGTCTAAAAAAATAGGCTTACCCATACTAAGCATAGCATAAACAGCATACAGACCTTGCTGGCGATTATGAGCAAATATAGTCATATCTACAGTACAAAGTAACTTGTCATACTCTTTTTTAGCTAACATATTGGTTATAGGTCTAAAACGATGAGCAAATAGCTTTTCCCCAATATTAAGCACGCTTTTAACATAAGCGCTACTCCCACCATAATTAAGAGGCACAATCAGCTCACAGTCAAAGTCCTTTATCAAAGCTAGCTTTTCAAGCACCTCTATATGGTTATTACTCGGAGCCGCTGAGTTGCCGACTAAAATCCTTGCTAGTCCTCTACTTTGGGTATCAACTGCTGAAAAGCCGATCAACGGATAAGGTAAAACATCGCTATTTGTCACTCCTAAAAGCTTTTCAAGTAAATTCTTATCTCCTGAGTTTAAAGTATACACTCGCTGAAATTTTGCCAATAACAATTTATGTATGTAGGTATTGAGCCATTGCTTAATGCCTCCCTTCTTCTGATAACGATACATTTCTGCCCCCCAAATAACACATACCGCATTATGTAAGCGCTTTAATATCATTAGCCTGCGTATCAAAGTCGGGTCAAATAGACCATGAAAAACAAATCGCTCTGCATCAGAAGCCGCTTTTAGCATTGCCACGAGCTCTTTATTACATAAAAATTCTTTGAAGCCTTGCTTATGGTGTGAAGCTCCTGAGGGGATCCAAAACTGCTGCTCTATATCAGGGCAAGCACGAGTAAAAAATTCACTCATCGGTAGGTAATGATGTGCTGACGCTGAAAAAATATGAATAATCATTTAAAAGTTTGTTCCAACCTTTTTTGTAACTCAAGTAAATCCCGCTTACGTTTTTTTAGTTCTTTTGCAGGTGTGCCTGCTACAATAGTAAACTCAGGTACACTATTAACCACAAAACTAAGCGCCCCAACAGCGCCTCCTTGCTCAATACATACACCAGGCATTATGACACTACCTGAGCCTATAATTGCATGTGCAGATATATAAACAGGTAAGTGCTTAACATTACTAAACTCGCTTGGTACCATTGGGTTTGTCATAAAGCAGCCACTATAGTCATCTGAACTTGAATAAATGCTGACTCGAGAAGAGATGTTAGTGTAGTTTTCCAAAGTGATCAGCTCAGAGCCTATCAAAGAAGAATAAACTGCAATATGAATAAAGTTACCTATTTTTATCCCTTTTTCACCTGCAGACAATACACAAAAGTCATCGACTCTTACATAATCACCAAGCATAATACGTTCAGCACCATAAAAGGATGCTTTACGTGATATCAGGCAGTGTTCACCAACATGTTTAAACCCCATACCTAAAAGTTCTGCTTTGCTATAGTGACTACTTATATTCATTTTAATTATCTATAGGCATCAAGAATATCAATAACTTTATCACAAATCGCATTTATATCATCAAAGGTTAAGTCATAGTACATAGGCAGGCACAATACTCGCTTTGCAATCTGGTGTGCATTTGGCAACAATTTTGGTTTGCTATACACATCCAGATCACTCAAACAAGGGTAAAAATAGCGCCTAGTTTGTATACCTTGCGCTTCAAGCTGCTTACTTAAAAGCAATAGCTCACTTTCATCATTCAGCAAAATTGGCATATAGGCGCCATTTTGGTCTGCGCTATTTTGCCATCTTTGCAGCTTTACATGGCTTGTTAACCTTTGCATATACTTTTTTTGTAGAGATTTACGATGAGTAATAATATCTTCAATATGCTCAAATACACACAACCCCATCGCGGCATGCATTTCACTCATTTTTGCATTTGTGCCAACATGTAGTGGAATTTGCACCGAGCTCTGACCAAAGTTGATTATCTGTTGGGCTTTTTTTAAATCTGCTTCATGCTTAAAAATTATCGCGCCCCCTTCGATGGTATGAAAGAGCTTTGTTGCATGCAAGCTTAACGTCGCACAGTCTCCAAATTTTAATAAAGACTCACCATTATACTCACTGCCAAAACAGTGAGCGGCATCATAAATAACCTTAAGTTGGTGCTTTGTCGCCAAAGCTTGCATCTGTTCTACATCACAAGGATTGCCAAATACATGCACAGGCACCAAAGCATCTGCCCATTGTAAGTCTCGTTCATCAAACAGTTCAGGGGCAAGATTAAAGGTCGCAGAAGAAATATCACTAAACCGACATTGAATATTCTGAAATTGCAAAGAACCAGGGGTTGCCGCAAAGGTAAATGGTGTGGTTATGGCTTTGGTTATACCCAAGGTTTGATAAGCGACATGTAATGCCTGTGTGCCATTTGCAACCAGTAATAAATGGGCAACACCGAGGTAGCTTTTTAACTTTTCAGTTAATACTTCAACACAAGGCCCCTGATTAGTAAGGCGATTACGTTGAAAAATACCCGCTACTTGCAATTGATAATGCTCAAGCTCAGGAAGAAAAGGTTTTACAATCGGATATTTCACACAAGGCTCTAAGCAGATAACAAAAAGGCTAGTTTAACGAATGAGTAAGCGTTACGAAAGAGTACAACTCATTATTTATTCTATCTAACAGTACATTAATTTAAAAATAAAAAAGCGAGCCTAGGCTCGCTTTTTTTAAAACGTGATTAAAGCAATATTAGTTTACTTTAACGCGGTCTTTGTCATCTTTGCTGTAGTAAATAGTGCTAACGTCGATGTTTGTAGCAGGAGCGTTAGTAGTGATACGTACGCTTGCATAGCCAGTTACTTCATTTTCTTTAGCTAGTGCATCAACAGCTGCAGAAACGTCAGTTACTGTATACTTAGTAGCTGTACCTACTTTCTTAGCAGCAACCATTTTGCCACCAGCGAAGATTTCAGCCATGATGTCGCCTTCAACAGTACCGTTGTTCGTTACTGTGATAGCGCGAGCAAAATCGTCTTGGAAAGGTACAAATTCTGAGTACTCAGAGTCACCGTTTAGTGACCAAGTAGAAGCTACAGCTTTGTTTATGATTGTAGCAGCCTTAGCTGTACCTTCTTTAACTACTGCTGTCAAAGTAACTGACTGTGGTGCAGTTAAAGCAACGCGTTTAGCAGTTGCTGGCATTACGAAATTGATAGTCTTACCAGCAATAGTTGCTGCACCTTTAAGAGTAGCTGTATTACCAGATACAGTGAACTTATCAGTAGCTGCATTACCAACATTGATTGAATCGATACCAGTGAAGTCACCTTCAAGTGTTAGCTCAAAGTTATCATCAGCAATTGATTGAATCCAACCTGCTGCAGTGTTATCAGTGAATGTAAAGCTAGGAGCTGGAACTTGTTCAACACCTGCGTTATTTTTAACAAAACCTTTACGCAACTGAGCAACATCAACAGTACCGTTAGAAGCTGTTAAAACAGTAGTGAACTGCTCTTTACCTTCAAAAACAGTTGCTGAGTCAGTAGTGCCAGTTGGCGCTGAATCAATCGCGATACCAGTTGAAGTCACAGCGGAAGACTTAATAGTTACTTTAGCAGCCTTCGCTAGGTCAGCTAGCTTGATGCTAACACCATTAGCGTTAGAACCGTTTAAAGCACCTGCAGCACGCAACTGGAAGAATAAACCATCAGTTGATGCAGTATCACCAGCATCAGTACCATCTGTAGTAGCTGTAACACGGAAAGTCAACTTAGATGCAGTTGCGTTCAATAGACCGAAAGTCGCTGTATCAGTACCAGCAACAAGATTTGCACCAGCCGCATCGTTAACTTGCGTTAAAGAGTAACCTGAGTCAGCGAACTCAGAACCAGTAATATCAAGAGTTACGATGTCACCTACTGTGTATTCAGCATTTAGCTTCAAAGTAACATTTGTGTCAGCGTATACAGTTGCTGAGTTTGCAGCCATACCTTCAACTGATACATTCTGTGAAGTACCAGTAGTTTCTACGGCAACAGCTGAGCTTGCAACACCAGCTAGAGCTAGCGCTAGAAGAGATTTTTTGAACATGTTTTCCATTCTCCAAAGTTTCATGAAACGGGAACAATCAACGTTCCTATTTTTCTTTTATTTGATCATTCAGTTAGGCCGTCACCTAAGTGACATTCCGATCAAATCCATGCTTAGTCTAAACATTGTTAGTGCATTGTCAAGCAGTTAACCACGCAAAAACTAAGCGTTAAAAGTAATTATACAGCCCCCATCCAGAGGGTGCAAAAAAAACCACTAAATTTCATTAAGTTAGCCAAGAACAGAATGGTTAACTTGTTGTTTTTTTATACATTTCCAAAATTGTAAAAAAACGTATATGCAAATATATATCAAAACATTAATACTAAAATAAAGTAGTAATATGTCAATATTATTACTTTATAAAAGCTAACCACCCTACTTATTTAGTAGCCTCACTAAAATCTAGGTTATTTAAATTCTTTTTAAAAGACTCCATCACGCCTTGCCACTGCTCTGAAGCCTCAACCACACGTGGTGTTACCATTACCACTAACTCTGTTTTGGTTTTAGTGTCTTTTTTACCATCAAATAAGCGCCCTAAAATCGGTAAATCAGAAAAAAATGGCACACTCGTATCTGTTAAGCTATTACTTTGGCTAATTAAACCGCCCAACATAATAGTTTGCCCATCGGCCGCGATAACCTCAGTTTTTATCTTTCTTTTGAATATAGTGGGCTGACCTTGAGTCGACTCGTCACCGGAGGCGTCATTGCTAATTTCTTGCTCTATTTCCATCAATATGACCCCTTGTGCATTCACCGTAGGTGTTACATTGAGGTCTATACCCGTTTCACGATACACAACCGATGTTCGTGAGCCGTTAACTGGGTCGGTTACAATCTCCCCAGTGGTTGGAATTTCATCCCCAACTGCGATATTTGCCTCAACCCCATCTCGTACAGATATAGTCGGCCTAGATAGCACATTCACGTTCTGGTTTTTTTCAAACAACTGAATATCTAACTTGCCCGTAAGGCCCTCTAGCACATAATTAAGCCCACTTGCGGTATTACCCCCTATATTATAGTAACCAGTTTGCGCAGCGCGGTTATTTGCTAATGCAAACTTAACCCCTTGGCTAAACTCATCCGTTAAGGTGACTTCGGCAATCAACACCTCTAATACCACCTGCTTTGGCATCACATCTAGCCGTTTAACTAACGGCAGTAGGTTACGATACTCAGAGCCTGATGTATGAAATATTATCGCGTTTGAACGTTCATCTACAACCATGCGCATCGCATCATTTGACACATTGATATTAGAGTGAGTAGTGCTGCTTTTTTGCTGGGTTTGGTTTTCGCGCTCAGCAGAAGTACTACGACTAGGTGCGTGCCCTCCCCCTCCTAGCAGGTTTTGTAAGCTTTGCCCTAAATCAACCGCTCTGGCAAACTCGGGCTCAAAAATAAAATACTGCTTTTCATTACCATCCGCTGGGCTATCTAGTTGCTGCGACCAAAACTCAACTCGCCTCATAAATGTATCGTTATTAGTAAAAAACACTAAGCTATTGGTTCGCTCAATAGCTACAATACTAACAGCTTGCTCAGTAGAGCCGTTGGCAGAACTAGTAATACCTTCTTGTTTGAGAAGCTCGCCAAGTTTGATACTCAACTCTTTCACTGGCATAAAAACTGATTTATACATGCTAATATGGCGGTCTCTAAATGCTGGCTTATCCATTATTTGCATAAATTCAAGCGCGCGTACAACTTCCGTACGCTTACCTTTGAACATAATGGCATGTTGGTTAAATAAGGGTTGTGCATCTACGTTCGTCATTTGCCGTATTGTATTTGCTAATGGCGTTTGCATGCCGCTTTTAAACGGCGCAATTTGAATAATGGTATTTGCGGTGTTAGGTACGTCTTTTACTTGATTACCATATCCATAAACAACATTACCGCCCGAAGCGTTTTCTGATGGATGAATATAAAAGATCCCCTCTTGCTCTCGAATCACAATACCACGTTCAGTTAATAAGTTTTGGCTAAGTGAAAATAACTTGCGCTTGCTTAATTGCTCCTTGAGGTTAACCGTAATAGCATCTTCACTATTAGTTATTTCATCTCCAATGATGTAATTAACGCCAAGCAAGTCTCCAAATACATAATGCAAATAGTCTTTAACTTTTAAGCTATCTGCCGCTAACTGCACAGTATCACTGTCACTAAACTTGAGTGATAAATTTAACTGTGCTGTTTGGTTTACTTTTCCATCTCGTAGTGCTGGTAGGTATACTAGCCCTGTTGACTCTGAATTCACACTTACTGAAGGTGCTGATATTTGCTCATCTATGCCCGCAGCTTTTTTGAGTGGCTTATTGTGTAAATATGAGTCTTTAACTGCAACTGAATTTGGCATTGAGCTACATGCAGAAAGCCCTGCCGTAACAATAAAACTCAGTAAAATAGTCTGTGCTTGTTTCATAATTTTTCCGTTGTCGTTATTGCTTAGCACCTTGGTACATGATGAGCGTTATATCTTGATTCTCTGCGCGTAAAGCTACGCGTGTATTTGATAAAATTGATAGTTTAAACCCCTCAACATCCGCTTGATTATCAAAACGTACAAGTTTTGACTGGCCTGCTTTTAATGGTGTAACTTCGATTAAGGCATAAGAGATATCATTAGATTGTATAACCGCTTTTAACTGTAATTGTTTATCTCTAGCAAAAACGGTTTGTAGCTCACCACTTTGGCTAGCTTGATTGATAACTTTGCTATCATCGCCTTGGCTATCCGCTTCCTCATTTTGTGAGCCAGAAATACGCTTAATACTCGCTTCAATCTGCGCCTTTGAGTTTTCAGATAACACTGGCAAAATGTAAGCATCATCAAAGTTTGTTTGAAATGGCTTATCGCTAGCACTTGTGTTCATTGCCAGCCTGCTGGTTGCATCGTACGCAAAAACAAGTAGCATCAACAAAGCTAAATAAACGTACGACTTACTCATTGCTTGCTTGCCTCTCATTTAAATAAAAAGAAATTAGCAAGCTTGCCTCGCCACTCCCAGCTTGCTCAGCACTTATACCATTTAGGCGCATATCAAAATACTCTATTGCTATCATCGGATGCTGAGCTTCAAGGTGCATCAAAAAACGACCTAATGCAGCGACATCACCTTTAATGTTTGCCCGCATTTGCTCTCGGTGTATACTTGCTTGCAGAAACTTAAACTCCGGCTGCCAGCCAATATTATTGGTTTGTAATTCGAAATCATTCAACCACTTATTAACTTGCTTTTGCGCTTCAATTCTAAACTTTGAAGGATCTTGCCAGCTATATAATAACGCTTCAAACTGTGATTTGAGCGCAACAATCTGCTTATGTGCTTGTTCAATATCATCACGTTGATTAAACACCTGCTGCGCTTTGTTCAAGCGCTTAGCTACATGATCAATATCAGTAACCATGTTACCTTGCCAAGTAAGTAACGGCAGCAATGCAAACTTAATGACAGCTAAAATCGCAATAATACTCAGCGACAGTTTATACTGTTTAATTTGTTCAATCACATTATTCTCCTATACTCTCTTTGGCTACTTTGTGAGTGAACGCCATTTTATGTGCCTTAAAAGGGACATCATAACTTATCACAAACTCCTCTTTACCCTGGTAACTTCTAACAGGGAAGTCAAACTTGGCCTCAGATACCCATTTAACACTGCTAAGTTGCTCTAACACCGCGATAGCACTGTTGCTTTTTCCTCGGATCACAAAACGCTCCCCTTTGAACTCCATTTTTTCGATAGTCGCACTATCGCGCAGCTTTTCTAATATCAATAGGTTAGGAGATATTTTAGGCTGATTTACAAATACGCTTTGCAATGCTGCAACTTGACGCTGATGTTCTTCTAGCTTGGAGTAAGACACCAAGGCTTGATCAATCTCTAGCTGGTTTTTATCCAAGTCATCCTGCAGTAAACTTTGTTTCATTATCAAATAACCGCTACTGAGTAGTAAGTAAGCACAACCCCCAACTAGACTCATTAGAACCCCTTTTTTAAACGGTTCTTTGTACTGTTTAATACCGTTTGCTTGAAAAAAAGAGGTATGTGAGTTTAATAATAAAGGTAAAACCCCCGCCGCTAAATAATCAATTAATGTATTTTCATCTGAAATACGATTGCACGACTGCTGCTTAATACCCATAGTATTAGCAAAACGCTCTTCGCTATTAATAAGCCCCTGTTTCATAGCAGAATACACAACATTATTGCGTACAGCTAAGTAGTATCGCTCATTCACTAGTAATAACGCTTGTTCAGACATAGTCTGGGCTAATAGCGCTGTTTCGGGAAATTGCCAAGCGCCACTTTGAATTGATGATTGTGGATACCAAGCATTAATGGTTGTTGAAACGTCATCCTGTGCTCTGGCTTGAAAGATGGCTTTTTGGTTACCTTGCTTTTTTTGTCGCAGTGCCAGTAGACCTTTGAGTGACTTCCTATCTGTAATTGGTAACTTCTCTGTGCTTTCTTTAAAATGTTCTCTGGCTATGATCTGAAAAAATTTAGGTGCACTTGCTGGCACTAAACGCCACTGTTCTTGATATTCTAAATGATAATGCTGATTGTTTTTATAGTAGCTGACCAATTTACAAACTAACTGCTTTTGCCACCTAGATAACGGCTTCACATTCATTAACTTTTAACCTTCTGAAGATACCAAATTGACAGGATTAGCGTTTTTTGGTTGTAATAAATAATATAATGTACGCTTCACTCTTGAACTACCCACCTGAGTTTCCAATGATATTCTAAAATTATTTGAAGGATATAAAGTAACTTTATTACCTTCTACTAGGCCGGTATAGGCCAAAAAAATAGTTGGTGTTAATGAGCTGTTGTTGCGCAACTGTATAATTTGCCTTGCAACCGATCTGTCAAATAAACTCATAATCAAACTATCTGGTGATGTCATAGGATTGAAAGTACTGCCTTTATACATAGTTGAGTTTTGCACAAGAAATAGTTCTATGTACTTTGGCATGGAAATATGTGATAACTCTGGCCATACCTGTATGACCCCATTTTTATAATCTTGCTCTTTTAAAGAATACCTAGACGTACTATCTACATCTTGCCAGTCTTTTATTCGGTTTAATAACAGCCTCGCATCATAATCCTGCAGGCCTAGCTGCGTCAACATTCGCAGCCACCTTTGCTCTGAGGGAAAGTTTAAGTTTAACAGCCCTCTTAAATCTTGAAGCCTTACAGTGGTGTTATGTGATAACACAAAAGGGGTGCTATGAAAATTCCAACCTGCTGTCACCTCAGGAATACTAGGAGAAGAGCCTGCTGTAGGGGATTTTCGCTCGCTAAGCAAGGCAAAAAGTAAAGATGCCTCTGCACTATAGTTATCAACTAACGCTTGTGTACGATCATCAAACCCTTTTGCTATAGCTACCTGTTGCTTTGCCGTATTGGTAATAAAAAGTGCTAGCAAGCTTAAAACAGCGGTAATTAAAAGCACTTGGAGTAAGGCGATTCCTTTTTGCATTAAAATTGCCCAGCCTTACGAAAATACCCATTCCATCTGGTTGGATCTGAGTCTAGTTGCGCCAACAACTTAAAACTCCCTAACTCTAATTGGATGTACAGAGGAGTTAACTTACGCTCAAATGCAGAGTAGTTGTCATACCAATCAGGTTTTGCCCCTATTTGCTTACTCGCTGCTAATGCCAAGTCTCGCCAACCGAAATAATTTAACGCTGCACTGTTTAGACCTTTGATTAAAGTAAAATTATTTACAAACTCAATCTCTTGTTCTGTGGACGTTAAAATAATTTGATGAAGCGGTGTTGACTGATAAAGAAGATTAAACTTCTCTTGTTCAGCTTGTAAAATTAACCGAAAAACTTCTGTAGAACCTGTGGCTAAGCCATTATTAGTCACCGCTAGAAGTCGCGACTTTGAGCCAACAAAATACAATACAGGTTTATCCTTACTATCCCTAACAATGTAGGGGACAACCCCTTTAATTACCTGTTCGACTTGTGCCGTCGCTTTAGCCAAGCGAGCTTGCTGTTGAAAGTCTCCAAGCTCTTTATCCCACCTACTTGCGAATTGTAAATATGCAAACGTTCCTGTAGCCATCACTAAACTCAGTAACGTAATTGCAATGAGCAATTCAACTAGCGTAAAACCTTTACTCTTACCTATCACGCCAACTGACCTCTTTGAGCTGGTAGTGTCTGTTTAGTCCATTACTTTCTAAATTTAAGTCTACTTGCCACAGCTTATACTCATTAGTTCCACCTAGCATGGCATTAAATTCACTGCTACCTGCCAGTAAAGCATACTCTTTTTGTGTTACCATTTTGGCTTGCCAAGTGAACGCCACTTGGCCATTTATACCACTGCCACTGAGTGTATTTTTGTTAAATGGCATGTCTCGGATATCTTTGCGCACCGTATCTAGAATGCCAGGCATTGCAGTCGCAAACATAACATGTTTAGTTGCTTTTTCGGATGAAATGAATGCACCTCGATAAATCATTGAAACGGCAGTGATCACTGATAATAGAATAACGACAGAGATCAGTAACTCAACGAGTGTAAATCCTCGATTAGGGTGTCTCATAGTTTTGGATCTCAAGACTAAGTATTTGCTCTAAAAACATTGCGGTTACTTTATTTGGCTTTGCTACCCCAAAACGGTTCACGAGCAGTTCTTGTTCTGGAAAGATCAAATAGCTTACAGTATGTTCTTCCACAGTTCCGCCATCAAAATACACGATAGCGTTCCTTCCGTTTAATACAACTTTATAATCTCGCTGCTCTAAAAATGCTTGATTTGTTTTATTTCTGAGCCAGTTTTTGGTTTCAACAAGCTCGATTTTTGCATCTGAACGATTTATCGCCTTCAAAGATAAAGGCGCCACCAATGACATTAAAAGGCCCATTACGACCAATACAATAAGCAACTCTATCATCGTAAAGCCTCTCTCTGGCTTCATTTTAAAACCCGACATCATTGAGTGAAATCATACTGAGCATCATGACCACGACAACACCACCAACAAAAACGCCCATAAATAAAATCATGAGTGGCTCTAATAATGAGGTAACTCTATCGGTCCAAGTTTCAAAATCACTTTTCGAGCGGCTGGCTACTTCACTAAAAACCGCTTCCAGCTTGCCTGACTCTTCGCCCACTTCAAGTAGTGAGATATAAAACGATGGGTACAAAGAGGTCTGCTGTAATGAAGGGGTTAATTGGCTACCTCGCTTTACTTTTTTTCGCGCAACTTCAAGCTCAGAATAAAGTTGTTGGTTGCGAATATTGCCGGTTGCTAAATGTAAGGCTCTGTCTATAGGAACGCCAGCCTTAAGCATAAGGCTCAGCCCCGTATTAAAACGAATGCGCTCGACCGTCTTAACAGAGGTCCCTAAAACAGGAAGCCGCAATACAATCCGATGCCACCAAGCAACTACTGAATCTTGCTTACTGGCAAAGTAAATACCGATTCCCGCAAGAGATAAACTAATTAATAACAAGCTTTGATAGTCTGCAAACCAACGGCTAGTTGCCAACATTGCTTGAGTATACCAAGGCAGTTGGTCAATATTGGCAAACATGTCAGCCATTTTTGGAATTATCACATTAAAAATAAAAGCGATGCTCAAAATACAAACAAAGAAAATAACTGCAGGATAAGTTGTTGCACTGATGATTTTTTTTCTTAAATCGCGTTTAAACTTTAGATCTTCAGATAGCCCCGAAAATGTACCGGCAAGATCGCCTGAAGCTTCTCCCAATTCAATTAGATTACAGTACAAACCATCAAATACGTTTGGGTGCTCTCTACAAGCATTAGACAAGCTATTACCTTTTTTTAGGCTTTGGCTCAACTCTGATAATAATTTAGCTAAAGCCGGCTTTGCTTTAGTTTTTTTAATTATATCGAGCCCTCTGTCTATTCGTATCCCTGTTGCCAAAAGTAAACTTAACTCAGAGGTGACAAATTCAAGATCAGCAAGGCTCACCTTTTCTGCAAATAAAGCCTTTCCTTTTCCTGATGCTTTTAGCTCATTTAACTCAAAGGGCAATAACCCTTGTTGTTCAAGCTCTAACTGTGCGCTTGAAAGACTTTTTGATTCAAGCTGACCATCACATTTGCCGCCCATTGAATCATAAGCTTTATACTGAAAAAGAGGCATTACCCAGCAACCCTTATCACTTCTTCAATTGTTGTTTGCCCTAAAATAGCCTTATATAAACCGTCTTCCAATAAACTTCTACGGTTGTTACTCGTGTTGTGAACTTGCGCTTTTTGAATAAACTGAGCATCTTTTGGGGTCGATTTAATCGTATCGTCGCACTCAAGGTATTCAGTGATCGCCAATCGCCCTTTGAACCCACTATTAGCACAGGCTTCACAGCCCTTACTTTTCAAAAGCTCTATTTTTTCAATATTAAATTTACGAGCAATTCCATTTAAATCATATTGCTTTATTAACTTTTGAGCTTCAGGATCTGCAACAGCACACTGTTTACATATCTTTCGCGCAAGTCTTTGGGCAACAACTGAAATAATAGCTGCATTTAGCAGGAACTCATCAACACCTAAATCTAATAGGCGAGTATATGCACTTGCTGCATCATTGGTATGTACTGTTGAGAAAACCAAATGACCAGTTAATGCTGATTGCAATGCTATTTGAGCGGTCTCTTTGTCACGGATTTCACCCAGCATAATCACATCAGGATCTTGGCGTACAACTGACCGTAATCCAGCCGCGAAATCAAACCCAATTTCACTATTAACCTGAACTTGGTTCACACCTTCAAGTTGATATTCAACAGGGTCTTCCAATGTAATGATTTTAACATCATTACTATTGAGTGAGTTTAAAAATGTATACAATGTTGTCGTCTTACCAGAGCCCGTAGGACCTGTAAGTAATACTACCCCAGCCGTTTTCTTGATATCACGACGAATACTTAGCTCTATGTCTTCAGATAGCCCTAAAACAGACATATCGTAACGTACACTTTCTTTTTTTAGAAAGCGCATAACGATAGATTCACCATCATTTAGCGGTAAAGCTGAAACCCGAATATCAATCTCTTGATTCGCTATTTTCATCTCAATCTTACCATCTTGTGGACGTCGGCGTTCCGCAATATCCATGCCTGAAAGGATTTTTAATCGTGTTACTATTGGCAGCTGTTTACTTGCTGGAATAGCCTCTGCTTCATGCAAAACACCATCGACACGAAACCGAGCACGATAACGACCATTAAAGGGTTCTAAATGCATATCCGATGCACCTTGTCTCAATGCCCTACTAATCAATGAATTAAGCAGATTGACTGTCGGTGCCTCTGTGGCTAATTCGCGAAGCTTTTCTTCTTCTTCACTGAATAGATCATCATCTAAGTCGTATTTGTTATCAGATAATTGGCTTATAAGCAGGTTTATCTCATTAGCGGAAGCAAGTACGAACTGCGCGGCTATATTATTCTCATACAGCCACTCGTTCATATAGGGGTCTAAAGGGTCAACAACTGCAAAAAGCCAATCTTGTTGTTCTATATCTAACGGCACCCAATGGTGTTCAAGACAAGTTTGTAAATTTGCAAGTTCTTTGACTTGTACACTATCAAAGTCATCAACCTGCTGTTGAGTAATAATAGGTAAACCTAAGTAACGAGCATAGAGTAGCGTAACCTGATCCTCTGGAAAACTGCCCATATTAATTAGGATCTGTTCTAACCTGCCACCATATTTAGCCTGATAATTTACTGCCTTTTCGATATCAGCAGAGCTTACATTAAACTGCTCTAAGAGTAATTGTGTCAATTCCATTATTGATGAACTATATCTTCGTTAGAGTCTTCACCACCTTCTTTTCCATCAGCTCCTAACGACTTAAGCTGATATGGAGCACCATTTTCGCCCGGCACTTTATAAACATATTCGTTACCCCATGGGTCCATAGGTACCTCTTTAGGCAAATACGGTCCATCCCAGCGGGCTATTTCACTCACTCTTAATGCCTGTAAAGACTTAGGGTAACTCCCGACATCGAGGCGGTAAGTGTCAATGGCAGTCTCGAATGCCGACATCTGAACGGCTGCTATTTTTCTTTCTGATGAGCTTAACCTTTTGAAAAAGTCAGGGGCAACTAACGACATAAGTAAACCCAAAATCACTATTACAATCAATAGCTCCATCATAGTGAAGCCTGTTTGCTTATTATTGTTTATAAATTTACTTCTGTTGAGTTGCATATTGAACTACCACTTACTTTTTTATAAAAACGTATTTTCGAAGGAACCTTGCTACACGCCATGCGTGCTGAATACATGCAGAGTAACAAATAAACACAGATAGGAATACCAATAACATTCCCCATTCAGGAACTTTAAACAGTTCACCAGCCACACCAACTCCTGCCAAGCTCATAGCAAAGAATGAAATACTTGCCAACGCGCGTCGAGGACTAAACCCTATTCGCATAAAGACGTGATGTAAATGGTCTCTGTCAGCCATGAATGGAGACTGCCCTTTCTTAAGGCGTCTTATAATAATGGCCATCATATCCATCAACGGAACTGCAATGATCCATAATGCGGTTACAGGAGTAAATGCATTATTGGTATGAGATTGGCTTGATATCATTAATAGCCAAACCACACTCAAACCAATAAACATAGAGCCTGCATCACCCATAAATATTTTTTTATTCCGATGACCTTTAACGCCTAGGTTAAACGCTAAATAAGGCACTATCGTTGCAATTATAATCAGTGGTAATACACTTAACTCACCACCATTAACCGCCATCAAAAATAGAATTGCTGTGAAAGTAGTGATGCTCATAGCACCGGCTAAGCCATCAATACCATCAATCATATTAAATGCGTTAATGGCTGCTATTACTGCGATGACTGTAAAAGGAACTCCCCAAATACCGAGTTCAATATCACCAAACCCGAATAGATTGCCTAAGTTGTGAATATAGGCATCAGAGCCCCACATCATCAATAATGCAACGACTGCTTGAACACACAAGCGAATTTTAACGCCCAACTGCCTATAATCATCAACCACTCCTAACAACACAATGGCAGCGGCACAAATTAAATAAACAATCAAGCGTTTTTCTAAAGGGAGAAACACTAAAATTGAAATCAACACAGCGAGAAAAATAGAGACCCCCCCAATTAAAGGGATTGCCCCAACATGCTTCTTTCTACTACATGGCACATCAACCAATCCTACCCTCTCGGCTAATGGCTTGACCATAAAAATAGTGCAATAAGATGCAAAAAAAGCAAAAAATATGACCATACAGATCCACATATCCTCAGTGACCGACTAATATCAACGCGAGATTATAGCGCGTTTGAGCAATAAACAAAATTATCGATAACACTTTATAACACTTCTGTTTGTTTAACTTTAGAGACAACAAAATGCCTGAACAAAGCGATAGCCACAGACAGTATAAAACCTAAAAAGCTAAACGCGATACAAATAAGTGCGCGTTTGGGGCCCGCTTTTTGTTGAGGCTGTATTGCTGGATCAATCACTTTAAACACATATTGCGCCTGTGTTTTAGCTAGCATTCTAGTTTGCTCTTGCTGCTCTATAAGTTGGTAAAATATTCTTTGCATATCAGCAACTACAGTTTCCTGTAAGGCACTTTTTAAGTACTCTATTTTGCCTTCAGCCTCTGCAATATCATTTTGCTTCATATACTTATTAATCTCTAATACGAGATGTTCAACAAGAAACTTAGCAATTTCAGGCGAAACGTGAGAAGCCGACAGCCTTACTATCCCTTTTTTTTGCTCTTCTACCACACCTATATTATTTGCCATCACATATTCGAACACTTCCTGTGCACTTGGCTCTATTTGCATTGGCGGCTTTACTTCTCTGAGCCACTTATTCGCTTGTGAGTCATACAAACTTTCTTTATAAATAATGCTGTTGCTCGACAAGTCCCATCGCTCTGCTGCAAGTAATTTGGCTTTTAAGTCATATTTTTCAACAAATGAATTTATAAATGCACGGCTTTGTAATATTTGTAACGCAAGACCTGCTTTATCACTTTTTCCACCACCAATATTCACACCAGCCATCGCAGCAAGACCACCAAACTCTGACTTCAAGCCAGATAACATGCCGCCTTGATCTCTTTCGACCGGAGCTAAAATAGCCGTTGCTCTGTATTCGTTTGGCAAGGATAATGCGTAAAAAACGCCTGCTGCTGAAAACAGTGCTGATATCAAAATAATAAGCAGCTTTGAGCGCCATAATGCCGATAGAATTTCTGTTAAGTCAATTTCATGACGCTTAACAATCATTGCTTCATTTAATTCCAAACTACTTACCCCTAATTATCCTAATCTAATCTCGAAATAGAGGCTGCAGCTAAGCCCAGTTGATAAATAATTTGTGTCGCTGATGTCCACAACTCTAAGCTATTAATATGCTCTGTATCCAATGGAACAACTATGGTGTCACCAGCAGACAACTGGCTTGATTTGTTATTAACCGCAAACCATGAACCTGTAGTGCTAGGTAATACCACCGAACCATTCGCTTTGATAATATAGATACGACCTTCGTCAGCTTTTTGTTTTAAGCCACCACTTGCGCTTATATATTCGTTAACGTCTTTCGTAGGGTCATATAAATGCGTAGAAGCAAAGTGTACCTCGCCAATTACATTGACCGCATCTTGCTTAGCTGGAATATATAGAGCATCGTCATTTTCAAGTATAAGTTCTTGAGTTGAGCTCTCGCCAATATTTATAACTAACCGCCCTAGCGCTTCAACTTGAGACAGATCTTTAATGATATTATCCATATCTTCATAAGGCATATTGTTGGTTGAGTCTTTTTGGAACGTATTAGTCACAATATCACGACGCAAACTCTGTGTTAGTCGCTGTAATTGAGATTTTTCTTTGCGCTTAATTGACTCTCTCGTGAAAATAGCAGCTTCTTTATGTGCAAACTCACTAAGACCACCTGCACGTTTTAACACATTTGCCAACGTTTCCCCGCGGCTAAATGTATAGGTGCCAGGAAATTGGACTTCACCTACTATTTTTATCTCTAATCTTTCTTGCCAATTTGGCTTTGGAAAGATATTTACCGTGTCATTGCTGGTGATTTTTAACGTATTACTTGTAAGCTCTTGAACACCATTAAAATCAATATGCTCAACTTGTTTATCTGCCGAGTAAGACGCTCGTGATAGTTCAACTTTTTCAAGATACGCTGACTCTAAAAACCCTCCACCTGCATTGACAGCTTTTTGGAAAGTTGGTTTTTTAGGTAATGGATAAATATTTGGATATTTAACTTCACCATTAACAGCAAACAATTTAACAGGCATCGAAGCACTTGCTTGCTGCTTAAGCTTAGCAACTATAGGCGCAAGCAAGTTGTGACGGCTAAATACAGCATAATCTTCATCTTCTATTTCTTCTGACTGCTTAAATAGCGCTGATATACTGCTAATTTGCTGCTCTTCTTCCTCGAAAGTAAACTCTTCTTTAACACCAATATATTTTAAGTACTCATCCTTTTCATATTGCTCCCACAGTTTTACGTTTTCTCGTAATGCGAGTTGTTCTTGACTGTAGGCTAAGTTTGATAATACTTGCTCTTCATCTTCTTTAAGTGCATAGCGGCTAAAAACTACAATCGTATCATTTGATTCAAGTTTCAGATTATCCTGTTGGTTCAGCGCGACGTCTTGTAAAGAAAATTGAAGCACTTCAATATCACCATCTAGGTTCAACTCTCGTATAATTAAGCCATAGTTAAAGTCAGCTATTGGTAATAAATCTTCACGAGGGCTAGAGAATATATCGCGTAATGTTTTGCCTGCATACCATTGATAGTGACCAGGGCTTGTGACTGCACCAATTAAAGTAACCGTATTTTGTAAACGTGTAGAAGCTGCATTGACAATAACTTCATCACCATTTTGAGGCGTGTAACTAGCTTCTCGAGTGAAATCATAATTAAGTGTAATACGCTTTCCATCACCATTATAGCGAGATACAGCAACTCTTGATTTATTAGCATTTGCCTTAAGCCCTCCCGCCATAGACAATACCGTTGCTAACTCATCATTATCTTGCAATTCAAAAATCGCTTGTCTATTTACTTCGCCTTTTATAGTGATTTTTTTCGTTGCAGGTGGAACAAAAACTACATCACCAGGCTTTAATATCATATCGTTTGAACTATCACCCTTTAAAAGTAGGTCATATAAATCAAATGTCGTCATTAATTTGCCAGCGCGCTTAACTTGTATATTACGCAGCGAACCCAAATCACTCACACCGCCTGCTACAAATAAAGCATGCGTCACACTTGCCAATGGGGAGACCGTATAGCTGCCCGGCTTATATGCCTCACCAACAACCATGATACGCATAGCATTTAGTTCCCCCATGCTAACAAATGCACTTACACCAATCATTTCGTCTTCTATTTTTTTCTTAACTAAAACTTTTAACTCTTTAAATGACAAACCGACAACATGTACTGGCGCTAAGTTTGGAATCGCCAAACGCCCTTCGCTGTCAATTTGTACTTCATATTCCTCACTGGTTTTTCCATACAAATTAACTTTAATATTATCACCAATACCAATAAGGTAAGTATCTGGGATCGCGGCGATCTCTGTGGGCATAAATGTGGTGGGTTCCCCTTCAAAGAGTTCATAACCAAAAGGCTTTAATTCCAACTGTTTTGGCTTGTATCTATCTTCAAACTCTTCATCTTCAAGCTGCTTTTTAGCTCGATCTTGTATAGAGGTTTGAGATTCCTCTTCTTCTTGTTCACTCGCCCCTTCCTTATCTAGGTTTTTCATATCAAACCCATATTTTTTGGCAAGAGCTTCTTGCTGAGCTTTGGGAAGCTTTTTAAACTGCTCCATTTGTTGCGGGCTAGGTGATGCCGCATTAGCCGCCTCTAAATTAAATACAAATATTGAAAATAGAACAAAAAAGACAGTTAATTTACTTAACTTCACAAATATGACCCTTAATGAATGCGCGATTTGACCGACGAATGATACAGTATTTCTAGCGCAAAAAAAATGGGGCCTATGGCCCCATTTATGTATAAAAGTGTAATCGGTTAGAAGCTATAGACCAGAGTTAACGATGTTTCTGTATCTGTATTGTCTTTTTCCGGCGATACATCTGAATTGTGAATCACATTGTAAGCCACTTTCATTTGCAACGAGCCATTAATTTTTGTCATCAATGCTGATTCAGATGTTGTTTTTGTATTACTTTCACCGTACTCAACAGCCACTAATTGAGTAAAACGTGCATTTTCAGAAAGCTGCCAATTAAAGTCTAATTTACCCACTCCGATCACTTCACTTTCTGACGTTCCCGCCAAAGTATTTCCATTTTCATCTATTTCAGAACTATCATTTTGATGTTCAAAACGCTTAACACCAGGGCCCACCTCTGCATTTAAATACATATTTTCATTACTAAACAGTCGCTGACCATAACCCACTGATACAACAGTTTCGTTTCTATATGCACCAAAATAATCTGATACATAGGAGCCATAAATAAACAAATGACTATGGTCTTCTGTTAATTTGTAATTACCCTGTGTAGAAAGTGAATACTTTTCGTTAGTGCGCTCTGTAACACGTTCACCAGCGCTATTTTCAATTTCATCTTCTTTATAAATACCACTGAGTTTGTACTCATTGTGCCAATTATCTAGATTATGCTTAGCTTTAATGCCACCTTTTAACGTCGTTGTTTTAGTATTACCGCTGGTAATAATGGCACCAACTTCACTACTCACATCCCACGCTTTCTTTACCTTTTTGGCATCATCGCTTTGCGCAGATGCTTTACCCGCTATAATCGTGATAACACACAAGGACAACAGTTTTAATTTCATTACTCAATAACCTTTAAATAATTAGTCTTTATGAAGGTGGACATCCATTTGTGGAAATGGAATATTAATACTGGCTTCATCCAGTGAAATTTTTATATTTTCAACTAAGTCAAAATATGTCGGCCAATAATCAGGCGTTTTCACCCATGGGCGAACAACAAAATTCACACTAGAATCACCAAGTTCTAGTACAGCTACCGTATAAGCTGGCTCCTTAAGGATACGCTCATCTTGTTCTAACACTGATTTCAATACTTGCTTTGCCTGTTTGAGGTCTGCGTCATAGCCCACACCAATAACCAAATCAATACGACGCGTTTTCTCCCTTGAGAAGTTTACTATTGCACCAGACATGATCGAAGAGTTTGGCATTATGATAACTTTGTTATCTGGCGTTTTTAACTCTGTAGAAAAAATTTCTATTTTTTGCACACTACCAGCCTTACCACCTGCTTCAATATAATCACCGGCTTTAAAGGGCCGTAGAATAATAATAAGTACACCTGAAGCGAAATTCGATAACGATCCTTGAAGCGCTAAACCAATAGCAAGACCTGCAGCACCTAAAATTGCGATAAAGGAGGTAGTTTCAATGCCAACTTGTGATAACGCCATCAATACGGTGGCTGCAAACACAATTGCATAAACTATATTGGCAACAAAACCGGCAACAGCCTTATCTATTTTGCGCTTGTCAAAAGCTTTAACTGTTAATCTATCGCACATTTTTGCGACTTTTACGCCAATAAGCAAAACGAGTAAGGCAATAAGAGCCTGCATCGAAAAGTGGAGTAATAAATCAGAGTTATCATTTAACCATGTAATAGCTGTATCCATAAAGCCTCCTAGGCGTGGTTTTTAATTTTAAGCAGATCATACATAGATTATATGAATATTGTCGGTATGTAAGGATTTTTTTATTTGTGTTTTTCCATAAAAAACAAAAAAACACTTTGCAAGTGTAAGATATTTATGTATTATGCGCGCCACACACTAAAGAGGTGTTGTTATTGTGGCGGCTGTAGCTCAGTTGGTAGAGCCCTGGATTGTGATTCCGGTTGTCGTGGGTTCAAGTCCCATCAGTCGCCCCATTTTAAATGCCAAACAAATCATACTGCTAAGCAGTAATAGCTTACCTAAATGAAATGCTTAATCTGTATGTTCTAGTCAACACCAACAAGACCTTTTCCTAAAGATCCTTCTCTATCTATTCGCAACAGAATATTCTTAACTTTATGAATCCATTATAAATTGTAATATCACATATATATTCAACAATGCCATTTTTTCATATACTCACGAGTTAGCTGTGGTGCTTTAAATAGCTAATCAGGCTTTAACCTTTCTACAACAGTATTGATACATCTAGGTCAAGGCAGAGTTAGCTTTGATAAATAAGAGATAATAATTCGATACAACTCTCTGCTATGTAGCACTTTAAGCAACGCTGGATTTCTTTTGTCAACGGTAATCTAATTTTGACCCACTTAGCGGTAAAGTAAAATTGACCCACCTTTAGTGTTTATACTTCATTTGTTTATTGGTGACTGGGGCTATTCCAGCCATTTTTTTGCCTCTAAGTCGATAACTATCTCCTGCGATCTGAACGATATGTGCATGATGTAGCAATCTATCAAGCAAGGCCGCTGTCAGTGTTTGATCGTCAGCGAAGGCCGTTGACCATTGTGAGAACGGCAAGTTGCTCGTGACAATGACACTGCCATATTCGTAACGTTTGGCTATCACATTAAAGAACAAGTTGGCTTCCTCTCTCCCGAAGGGTAAATAGCCTATTTCGTCTATAATCAGTAACTTTGGGGCGAGTACACTTCGTTTAATATACCCTCCAGTCTGTCTTGTTTTTTGGCTGTCGCTAGTTGCAACATTAAATCGGCAGCGGTAATAAAGCGCACTTTAATACTTTTTTGAATAGCCTGATAGGCATAACTTAATGCTAGATGACTTTTGCCTACACCACTTGGACCAAGTAATACAATGTTTTCCGCTCGCTCAATAAAAGCAAGGCTGGTAAGTTCTTGAAGCTGTTTTTTAAGTGCTCCGCTAGCGAACTTAAAGTCATAATCTGCGAACAACTTAATGGCCGGTAAGCCAGCGAATTTGAGTAGTGTTTCTCTTGTTCGTTGCTGCCTTGCTTCTACTTCAACGTTTAGCAGTAATTCAAGGAAGTCAGCCAGCGAACTGTCTTTCCCAGCGGCATTGTCAGCAATGGCAGACCACTCGGTTGCTAAGGTGTTTAACTTTAGAGTCTCACAAACTTGCTGAATTCGCTCCATTTGTAAATTCATGGCTGAGCCCTCAACAACTGGTCTAAACACTCAACGGGTGTTGGAAGCTCTCAACAGGAATTGCCCTTTGTGATGGTATCAATGATGGTTTATCAGGCCGTGACTTTATTGGTAATGGAGCCAATGCCAGTTGTTCTTTAATTAACAAGGCCGCTGGCGTTTGTTTTGTCGTTCCGTGTATTCTTTTATTAGCAACATCTTCGAGCCATGGTCCGATTTGTGCGTTGGCCGTATCAACATCCAAGGTAAGCCCAGCTTGCTTTAATGTTGCTGCAAGCGGCGTAATAAAACTGCTTTTTAAGTAGCCATTGAATCGTTCGACTTTACCTTTGGTTTTTGCTCGGTAAGGGCGGCACGCTCTTAATCTGAACCCATAATCAGAAGCAAGTTCAAGTAGGAGCTTATTCCACCGATGGTGACCATCGCCATAAGCATCTCGCTCAATCATCAAGCATTTGGCGTTATCAAACAAGACTTCCTTGGGAACGCCACCGAAATAATGTAGAGCTTCGCGGACCCCGCTTATCCAATCGTCCTGTTTCTCATGAGTGCTGAAACGTACATAAGTACCACGGCTAAAGCCCATGGTTGCCACAAACGCTTTAAGTTTAGCGTGACCTCGCTTAATGGTCGTAAAGTCTACCTGCACCTGTTGTCAGGTGCCGTTTCGAAGCGGACGATATCTTCTTCCATTTTAGGTTTAAACTGCCGAATGTAGATTTTTAAGATCCCTTCTTTGCCATCGTATCCCTGCGTCTGAACTTCGCGTAATAAAACCGTAGCGGGGATCCAATAAGGCTTAGCAGCCTCAATTCGTTCTCGAAAGTAAGGTTTAAAGGGTCTAGCTTTGAAGGCCGAGCAGACCTAGGGCCATAATTAGGTGTTCGGGCAATATCTCGCAAATAACAACGAACAGTGTTGCGAGCGATACCGAGTTGACGGCTAATAGCTCGGATACTGTGCCCTTGTTGATGTAGTACATGAATATCCACTAGTGACTCCTGATTTAGCATTGCATCTCAACCACCGTTTTTTAAACCGATGGTCATTGTACCTCTGGTGGGTCAATTTTAAATTATCGTTAGTGGGTCAGTTTTACATTGTCGGTGACATTCTTTACTCAACTTACCTTCTGATGAACAAGTTGCTAGTCAATTGTTTTTGTTACCAGCAATGCAAAAATGATCCACTTCAACAATTGAGATCTGATCCAGTTAACTTAACACTGGTGTTTTTCGGTAAGCACCATGATTTCAAAAGAAGAGTTCATGAAAATGAAAGTCTTAGCCATCCAAGGCATGTCTCAACGAGCCATTGCTAAACAGTTAGGCATAGCGCGCAACACAGTTAAAAAATACCTTCAAGGTGACTTTAACGAGCCGCATTATGCTACTCGTAAACGGGTATTTCAAAATTAGAGGCCTTTAAACCGTATTTACATTCTCGATTAGTAAAAGCCGCTCCAATACATTTATCAGCCGTTGTTTCCTCAGAGAAATTAAAGAGTAAGGTTATACTGGAGAAAAGTAGAGCGAATGGTGTGTTATGTACGCAATGATTTTTATCATCCATTGGCGACTAAATTATCTGCCCTTGAACTTACTTTAGACGTTGAGACTGCCAATATTGAAGTCATTGACTGGTTAAATACGGTTGCTAATCAACGTATTCACGGCACAATCAAAGTAAAGCCAGCTGATAGGTTAAAAGAAGAGCAAGTCTACCTGCAATCTTTACCTCCAACTCAACCCCCTGCACCACCACAACCGGTAGAAGTGACAATACCTGTATTTGATATGTCCTTCGAGACTCAACCGTTACATCATGACTTAAATATTTACGCACAGTTTTCGGAGGCATTATGAACTTACAATTAGCACGTTTGCATGAACTAACAGAGGAGCTTCAACTTGCTGGTGTTGAAACGAACGCAACAGCACTAGCACAACAAGCGGCAAAAGAAGAGTGGGATTATTTACAGTTTTTAGAGCGCGTACTACAAAGTGAGCAAGCGTATCGGCACCAACGTAAACAGGTAATGTTTACGCGTGTGGCTGGATTTGCGTCATTAAAATCACTCGAGAAATTCGACTTTACGTTTGCCTCCGGTGTGCCCAAAAAACAGCTTAACGAGCTTGCCACACTCTCGTTTATTGAACGAAAAGAAAACATCGTTCTGCTCGGGCCATCAGGTGTAGGAAAAACACATATAATAATTGATGAAATAGGTTATTTACCGTTTAGTGCACAGGAATCGAAATTATTATTTGACGTCATAGCAAAGTGTCATGAAAAAGGAGCGATCATATTCACCAATAATCTCCCATTTGGACAATGGGGGAGCATTTTTGCGAATGATACAGCGTTAACATCAGCTATGTTAGATAGAGTTTTACACCACTCACATATTGTTCAAATTAAAGGGGAGAGTTATAGGATCAAAGAAAAGAAACAAGCCGGATTAATGGAAAACCTTAATAAATAGTGGATCATTATTCAAATGGTGGAGTGGATCACTTTTCGGTTGTTGTTGACACGAGTGACCAAGATGTGTG
>NZ_ARPN01000042.1:0-81227 GCF_054966645.1 Pseudoalteromonas sp. SANK 73390 | reverse complement strand
CGAAGNGCTTTTTTTGATCTTAATTAACCTTGTTGTGCATTTTACTTATCTTGTGACAAGCTATATACATATGCAGTTAACAGGTGAACTTTTTCTTCACCTAAAATATCTTTCCAAGCAGGCATCACGCCAGCACGGCCATTGTTAAGTGTTTCTTCAACAGCACGTTGAGAGCCACCATATAGCCAGATATTATCGGTCAGGTTTGGTGCACCAAATGGCAGGTTGTGGGCAACAGAGCCCTTACCGTCCATACCATGACATGCCGCACACATCGCAAATTTTGCTTTACCAGCATCGGCGTCTTTTTGATTTACTTTACGACCAGAAAGGCTCAACACATAGGCTGTCATTTCTTTTACACCTTGCTCACCTAAAGCGGCTTTCCAAGGTGGCATTGCTGCAACACGACCAATTAGTAAGGTTTCTTTGATTTTGTCAGGTGACCCGCCGTAAAGCCAGTCTTTGTCTGTCAAGTTAGGGAAACCAATACCACCACGAGCATCCGAGCCATGACACTGAGCACAGTTTTGTGAGAATAAACGCTGACCAATCTCAAGTGCTTTTTCATCTTTTGCTAATGTTTCGATATCTTGCTTAGCAAAGGCTTCAAAGATTGGACCAAAACGTTCATCAGCTGCGATGATTTCTTGGTCTAATTGTACTTTCTCACCATTTGCGAGTGCCTCTTCAGTTGCTCTTTTAGATTCTGCAAGTGATGTAACACCCTGATTTGAACTTGTCCATTTAGCAAGACCTTGCCAGTTACCTAGGCCAGGATAAGCTGCTAGGTAATAAACAGCCCAAACAAATGTTGCGAAGAACATATAAGTCCACCACTTAGGTAGTGGATTATTTATTTCTTCAATTCCGTCAAATTCATGACCACAACTTTCGCCTTCTTCAACACCTACGTAGTTCTTTAGGTTCCAAAGCAATAAGCCTAAGATCAGAGCAAGACATGCAAGGGTCAATACAATAACCCAAATACTCCAAAAGCTAGTCATTTTTCAGACTCCTTTTCCTCGTTAGAGATTGTTTTCTTGTGCTCTTTTTCATCTTCAAAGATAGCATTAGCCGCATTATCAAAACGATTTCTAGTGCGTTTGCTATATGCCCAAGCAACAATCACAATAAATAGTACCAAAATTACCAGAGTTAAAATGCCTCTGTATGTGCCGTAATCCATAATAGTTACTTCAAGTGTGTGCCAAGTTGCTGAAGGTAAGCAATAAGGGCTTGCATTTCTGTTTTACCTTTTACTGCGGCTTCAGCGCCTTGGATATCTTGCTCGGTGTAAGGCACACCGAAGCCTTTGAATACTTCAAGCTTTTTGGCGGTTAACTTACCGTCTAGTACGTTTTCATCTAACCAAGGATAAGCTGGCATGTTCGACTCAGGAACCACTGAACGCGGGTCCATTAAATGTGCATAATGCCAGTCATCTGAGTAACGCTCACCTACTCGGGCTAAGTCAGGACCAGTTCGCTTTGACCCCCATTGAAATGGATGATCCCATACTGATTCACCGGCGACAGAGTAGTGACCATAGCGCTCGACTTCATCACGAAATGGACGGATCATCTGTGAGTGACAGTTATAACACCCTTCACGTACATAAATATCACGACCTTCCATTTCTAATGCAGTTAATGGACGCAGGCCATCAACAGGTTTAGTTGTATCTTCTTGGAACATAAGTGGTGTAATTTCTACCAGTGCACCAAAGCTAATCGCAAAAACAGTCAGTATAGCCATTAGGCCAACGTTCTTTTCAACGATTTCATGTTTATTGGCTGAATTATTATTGCTCATAATCTACACCCCCTAAGCCATTTGCGTGTTTGCATCTGTGGTTAATGAACCACTTTTTGCAGATACAGTGCGATATACGTTATAGGCCATAACAAGCATACCAATAACAATGAACACACCGCCTAAGAAACGCATGATGTAGAAAGGCTTAGACGCTTCTAAAGATTGTACAAAGCTGTACATCAATGTACCGTCTGCATTAACTGCGCGCCACATAAGACCTTGCATTACACCAGAGATCCACATTGCAACGATATACAGCACAACACCTACAGTATGTAGCCAAAAATGCGTATTAACGAGTTTAACGCTGTACATATTGCCGTGACCAAACAGCGCAGGGATTAAGTGATAAATCGCGCCAATAGAGATCATAGCAACCCAACCTAGCGCACCTGAGTGTACGTGGCCAATGGTCCAGTCTGTATAGTGAGATAGTGCATTAACTGATTTAATTGCCATCATTGGGCCTTCAAACGTAGACATACCGTAGAAGGATAATGAAACAACTAAGAAACGAAGTACTGGGTCAGTACGTAGTTTATGCCATGCACCAGATAACGTCATGATACCGTTGATCATACCACCCCAAGACGGTACGAATAAGATTACTGACATTACCATACCAAGAGACTGAGTCCAGTCAGGTAGTGCTGTATAGTGAAGGTGATGTGGGCCTGCCCAAATATAAAGAGAAACAAGTGCCCAAAAGTGAACAACCGATAAACGGTATGAATAAACTGGACGACCTGCTTGCTTAGGTACAAAATAATACATCATACCTAAGAAACCTGCAGTAAGAAGGAAACCTACAGCATTGTGACCATACCACCACTGAACCATCGCATCTACTGCACCTGCGTAGATTGAGTATGACTTAGTAAGTGATACTGGCACAGCCATGCTGTTTACAATATGAAGTACCGCAACAGTAATAATGAAACCAGCATAGAACCAGTTGGCTACATAGATATGAGACACTTTGCGCTTGATAAGCGTACCAAAGAATACCACTGCATAAGTTACCCATACTACCGCGATTGCGATATCGATAGGCCACTCAAGCTCTGCATATTCTTTAGATGTTGTAATACCTAAAGGCAATGTGATGGCAGCTGAAACAATAATAGCTTGCCAACCCCAGAAGGTGAAGGCGGCTAATTTGTCTGAGAAAAGACGCGTTTGACAAGTGCGCTGCACAACATAATAAGATGTTGCGAAAAGGGCACTAGTACCAAATGCAAAGATTACTGCGTTCGTGTGTAACGGACGAAGTCGAGAGTAAGTTAACCATGGAGTGTCGAAGTTCAATGCTGGCCAAGCTAGTTGGGCTGCAATAAGAACACCAACGCCCATGCCAACGATGCCCCAAATCACTGTCATGATAGCGAATTGGCGTACAACTTTATAATTGTACTCAGTTTGTGATGCTACTGTTTGGCTCATTTTCTGGATTCCGCTGCAATTAATGCGATTAGAAATGAATTACCTGTAAAAACAGGCCCTGCTTATTATTTCAACAAGTTCGTTTAAAAATAGATCTAATTTTACAAATCTATTTAAAACCAACTCGAGAAACCCTTATTTTTGCAAGGAAATGATAATTTTTTTGCAAAAGAAAAGATACCTCAATCACCTAAAATTATGACATCAATCAAATTTTGGGTGAGAACTTGCTCGATTATTCATCAATATAGATTATATACAAATTCTGCATTACCATATCGCCGTTTTGCAAAAGCATATTAGGATAAATAATGACCAAATGCTGGCTTTACGCACTTGTTGCTGTGAGTTTATTGAGCGCATGCTCAGACCCTTCAAACATTATACATGAAAGTTCAGAAAAAAGTGAAAGTTCCTTACAAATAGATAATTGCACTTTGGCTAGCCCGTGTGCAGGGCAAAAAGGTATTACTCTTTGGTATGACCAAGCCACTATTGTTGGAGAAGAAGCATTTACAATTGAGTTAAGCGTGCCTCAAGGTACTCAAATTGTGTCTGCCATACTATCTGGTGAGCAGATGAATATGGGTTATATCCCGGTATTTTTTAAACAGAATTTAGAGATGCGCTATAGTGCTCAAGCAATGGTAGGGCTATGTACCCAAGCGCTTATGCAGTGGCGTTTAACGGTGACCATGTTAGACGTAAACTCTAAAAAGTATGAACAAGTGTTCCCTTTATATGTAAGTCAGTAAAAGTTTGAGAATGAAAATGAATAAAATACATGTTTTAGAGCATATTAAATTTGCGTTAGAGGCAAAACTAAGCGAAGCGAAGCAAGCGGCTGATAGCGCTTTACAAGATGCAACCCATGAGCAAAGTGCTGCAGAAACGCAATATGATTCATTGAGTATTGAATCAGGGTACTTAGCACATGGTCAAAGTGAGCGCGTTAATGAAATTCATAAATCAATTGTGCTTTTTGAACAGAGCTATGACTTAAACCAAGCAAGGTACATTATTGTTGGTAGTTTAATAAAAGCAGTCGATCTAGCTGACAAGGTGCATTGGTTTTATTTTGGACCTTGTGAAGGGGGGCTCAAAGTAACCATTCAGCAACACGGTATTCTGGTTATTACCAAAGATTCACCAATTGGACAGGCAATGTATGAAAAAGCGCTGGGCGATGAATGTGAGTATAAAGTTGGCAGCGAACTTTACAATTATGAAATAAGAGAAATTTTATAGTGCAATAAAATAAGCATTACGTGCTGAGTGATTAAACTTAAACTTTGCAATCTTCGTAATATAAATCGTGTTTTTAATATAGCTAAATAATTACGAGGAAAGTATGAACAAAATAAACCCTACTAAATTGCATAATAGCAAATGGACAGCAATTAAATCGGTAAATAGGGAGAAGCATTTCTTAGTATCGGAAGTAGAGTTTGACGAAGAAGGGGTTGTTATTTTATGTAAGCTAGAAGCGGTTATTTCAAGGAACGAGTATTCAATTAACTGGGCCGAACTTAAAAATCAAGATAAATGGGTGCAGGGTTGGAAGTAGCTCACGGCTTAAAATGATTTTAGGGGTAAATAGTGCAGGGCTGATCTTTTGCCCTATGAGAGCTTGGTATCTAGCCTTGCCATTGTTAATGCAAATTAGTTAAGAAAAGCCTGTTTACAATCCTTAAAGCTAGATACTAACTACTAAAAACTTTCAATTTATCGAACAAAAATTTATGTGATTCTAAAATAAGCGATCTCTGAGGGATGAAGATAGTAGTCGTTTTAAGCAGAAATAAAATGAGTAATGGGACTTTTAATAACTGAAAGTTTATGTATTGAGATGTGGAAACACGTTGTCGCTATTGAATTAAATAGCTCGAAGAATTAGGTTGTAGATATACTTTTTTGCAAAATTAGTTGTGTTAGTTTTGAACTTTCCAGTGATGTGATGATATAAAAAATTATTTATGAACAAGGAGCTAGACAATGGCATTTCTTGCGTATAAATTAAATGTGAATCTCAATCACACTTAAAAAGGAATATAACAATGAAATTGAAATTTAAAAAGAAGATAGTAAAAAATATCTCTAGAAGTGACAAATCGCTAGATAAAAAAATCACACCTCGCATTGCTGGTGGAAATTTAACTGAATATACTTGTAATATAGATTGTTTTTATAAGGACACGCTCTGAGTTAGTTCAGGGGGAAGTAACCAGGGCAATCGCATGAGTGAGCACTTTTTACCCAGCGGTTATTCCCGCCGTCAAAGTAGCCTCTAAATATTCAGTTTTCATCCAAGCTTTTTTCTGCTTTTTTGGAATACTTAATTTGGATGGCTCTTGTCTGAGCATGTTCAATGCCCACTTCCGTAATACTGCGAGATTTTCTGCTCCATTATCTTGATAAATTTGGCAATTATCCTCATTCATACTCACATCCTGTACCAATTCAGACTGTTTTCTATTTATCAATGGTGGCGAACGCCATTAGCCAGTTGCTGTTCATTTAATTTTAAATTGGCTGAACTGATGTGATATCGGTAGCTTAATTCTGGCTCTTTGCCTTTGGTTGCCCGAAAGCCAATGCTCATGCCTAGTGTACGCAATTGGGGCCATTGGGGGAACTGCTGGAAGACAAGGTGGGAGACAAGGGACAAGGTGGGACAGGCACAAATTTCTTGCATAATTTGGTAGGTTAACTACTGTTGATATATCCAGTTTGTGTGAGCAATTTAGATGACAAGAGCAAGGAATGCTTTAATTGATTTGTCTGCAACGCCTTATTACCATTTGATAGCACGGTGTGTTCGTCGTGCTTTTTTGTGTGGGGAAGATAAGTATTCAGGAAAGAACTTTGATCACAGACGGGAGTGGTTGGTTGAGAGAATGAAGTTACTCAGTAGTGTATTTGCGATAGAAATAGCGGCTTATGCGATTATGAGTAACCATTATCACCTTGTTGTGAAAGTAAATAAGCAAACCGCGCTTGATTGGTCAGATGATGAGGTTATTAGGCGTTGGTATCAACTTTACAATGGTGATTCATTGGTAGATAGATATATCAGCGGAGAAGTACTTGATGATGTAACGATGAATTTCTTCAATGAAATAGTGTTAAAGTGGCGTTTGAGGTTGTATGACATTAGCTGGTATATGAAGAGTTTGAACGAGTTCATAGCCAAAGAAGCGAATAAAGAAGATAACTGCACAGGTAAATACTGGGAGGGCCGCTATAAGTTCCAAGCTCTGTTAGATGAAAGTGCATTATTGAGTTGCATGGCGTATGTAGATTTAAATCCAATCAGAGCGAATATGGCAAATACGCTTGAAGAGAGCGATTTTACGTCAATTCAAGAACGGTTGCTGCACTTTAAAGCTCAGATAAAGAACAGTAAAAAAGCACAATTAAACCCCTCCCAAAACATCCCTCAAAAAGATGACCGAGCCGATATAAGCCAACCTGCGGAATTAAAGCCATTTGGTGGAGAGTGCATAGCAGGCAGCATCCCATTTAGCCTACTAGATTATTTGGAATTGGTAGATTGGAGTGGCCGACATGTACATCCAAAAAAGAAAGGCTATATAAGCCACTCGATACCAAGAGTATTGGTGGCTCTCAATATAGAAGAAACGGTATGGTTAGGGCAGGTACAAAGGTTTAGGCGACAATACGCAAACTTTGCAGGGAGTAAACAAGCTTTAAGCCGACAGGCGGCAAAGAATGACGTTAAATGGTATAAAGGGGCTGGGTAACACAGCACGTCTTCTGTAGAATATAAAAACCATCAAAACGTAGCTAGAGCATATCAGCTTGCTGTTTTGCTTTCCTTGAACTCGATAAATTCGCGCTGTAATAGTCGGAGTGACAGATCACCGTGAAAAGATATTGATGCTGTGAATGAAATTACTGATGCACTTCCAGATTGAACGTTGCTTGCAATGATTGTACAATTATGTGCCTGTCCTATGTTACTGATCGAAGGTGAACACGAGCTACTTTTGAACCCAAGCATTTTAAAATCGGTAATAAGTGTGGTAAGTGATTATAATAAGCCAAGTCAGTCGGATTCGTAATATTGGCGCGCTTTTATCTTACCCGTTTCGCGGGCAAAAAGCCCGGCAATACTACTCACCGCTGCTTGGAGCGTTGAGGCTGTAAAATTACTCTTTTTAGGAACTGATTCTACACTTCTTTCTTTGCTCTATTTTTAACCTTGAACCCACTGAGTTACTGTGATCTAAGAGATATTATTTGTAGTGGCACAATAAATTTGGCCACCTGATTAGAGGTGATAGAATCAACATCACTTAATTAGGAGTAATAATGGCAAAACAAACACGACCAAAATATTCTCCCGAGTTCCGCTTAGAAGTAACCCAGCAAGTAGTAGATGAACATCGCTCCATTAGAGATATTGCTGAAGCCATTGGACTTGGAAAATCTACTGTTGATAAATGGGCTAGGCAGCTTCGCCAAGAGCGTCAAGGTAATTTATCTAGTGCAACACCATTGACGCCTGACCAGCTTAAGAACCGTGAGTTAGAGCGCAAGGTAAAGCGACTGAAGAGGATAATGAAATATTAAAAAAGATTTCAGTTCTCTTGATGCAGGATTCCATAAAAGGTTTGAGCTGATACGAGCACTTCAGAGAGTTGGCCTTAAAGTGACTGTCCCTTTTCGTTTTTTCGTTCCCTTTTCGTTCACTGTTTTACCTTTTCGTTCCTTTTCGTTCCCCTAGAATAACGGGATGCTTTTCAGTAACAACAAAGCGGCTCAAACTGACATAAACCGATGCCGATTCACGCAACAGCTCATTATTACTGAGGAGTCGATCAATGCGTTTAATATCATGTTTTTCAGTTGTTTTTGACTCCAGGTTACGACCGATAGAAGTCAATGTACATTGCTGACAGGACAAAAGGGACTTTACGGAAGCGAATAAAGTATTAAATCTGGCTTTGTGGATTGAATCAGGGGAGACTGCGTGGAGCATATTGTGCAAAATAGTAAACGCATTCATGGTATTTAGAACTGTTGTTTTTGGCGATTCATAAGATCACAAAACACCATGAATGTTCCCCATTACTCAAATTTTTTAATATTTCTAGTTCTTTGATATATAAAGGCTTATTCTGGGGGGCTTTGGTATTTATACCCAGTTAAAGCATTATCAACGGTGTTTAGAGGGAAAATGCTTGCGGCATTGCATGCGCGAGGTACTTTGCTCACACATATAACGACATCAGTTAAATGGGGTGTATATAGCTAAGCGTGTTTAACCTACAGTGATAAATTAGTGAGTTATCTAGCGCGATATACCCGCAAGGGAGCGATGTCGGAATCACGACTGGTGTCGGTGAATGAACAAAGCGTGTGCTTTAAATATCGAGATTATGCAGATAAACACCGTGAAAAGGTAATGACCCTGAGCTGTCGAGAATTCTTGCGGCGCTATTTACAATATGTGCTACCAAAAGGGTTTATGCGTATTCGTCACTATGGTTTTTTAGCCAATGCATGTTGCAAGCGAAAGTTGGCGTTGATAAAGGCGCAAGGATCCAATATGTGTAAAGTGAAGAAGAAAAAGGCAGAATCAGCGTTATCACCCTCCCACTGGCCTTGTGAAGTATGCAAAATCGGGGTCTTAAGCGATTATGCAGCACAAACAACGTGCTGCATAAATACTAAATAGTTAGGCACACGGATGAAGCTCAGTAAAAGTATAGATATCTTACATTTAGACGGTAGTGCTGGATTAACAGTAGGCGTTCTTTTATTTCTTCTGCAAGACTGGGTTGGCAGCTTATATAACTTACCCAGTTCAACCATCCTTTTCTTAGCGACAGCCAATGTTTGCTATGGGGGTTATGCTTTATCGATTGCTCTTTCAGACAATAGAAAATCTGCTTCTATATCTTTTCTAGCAGTTGCCAATGCGGCTTGGATGGTTGTGTGTATCTACGTCGTTTTGCTTTATGTTCAGACTGCAAGTTTTATTGGTTTAATTTTTATTTGCCTAGAAGGCATATTCGTAGGCATGCTTGCTCTTTACGAATGGAAAAATAGGTACATATTATCGAAGGTATGCGGTGTCTAACTGATATGAACCTTCTCCGGTCAAGTAAGCATAACGATTCTTTTTAGCTGCTTTTAAGCAGCTAATTTGTATCTGCAATTTTTAAATCTATTCAACTTCGCTATGTCGGTTAGTCGTTATAATCGTTAACGGCAAACACATATTGAGGGTCTCTTATTGCGAACTCATCGCTGCCTAAATCAGTCGATACAGCTTATCGTTTAGGGCCACCACTAGACATTCATCGGTTAACCTTAATCTGGCGCCCCTCAAGGGGATGGCTCATTCTTCCAGTTAGTTTAAGGCTCAGCTAAGGTGCAAACGATTTAATTCATTGCTTAAATTAGTGCGCACCAACGGGGTGCCTAATCAAGGCAAATAGCTTATTACTTCGACAACACTTACCTGTAAAATTCAGCTTTTTGCTGACAAAAACACAAATAATACGCGGTTGTTCATGGCTATCTAGTTAGGTATATAGCTCACTCCATTGTGCGACTTAGCTTTTTAAAAAACGTTCATCATCGAATACCGTTTTGTTCTTCAACATAAAATACACACAGCGCCCGAGCTTGTGGGCGAGAACAGACAATGCTTTGGCTTTACTCATGCGTTTTTATAGCTTGTTTAAATAGCGCCGAGCTTTGTCGTTTCCACGTAAATAAAGCACAGCGGCTTCACTGAAGGCCCACTTTAAATGTCCATTGCCAATTTTATTGCCACTGGTGTCATAGGTTTTGCCAGCAGATTCAGCTTTACACCTAACGAGCCTACAATAAGATGCGAATTTTTGTACAGACTCAAAGCGATTGATGTCACCGATTTCATAGAGGATAGCCATAGCTAAAATGAGACCAATATCGGGTATGTTACGCAGTTGCGCATAATAACTAGGCTGGTGTTTTTTAGCTTTGCTCTTTAAGTAATATTCGAGCATTTTAATCTCATTGGCATATGCATCGAGTATGGCTAAATCGAAATTGACGTTACGTTGGGCTGCTTGGTCTTCAAAGCGCGTTTGAGATTCTTGTCGAACACCTTTGTTTTTCATGTGAAGTTCGAGAGGCGGGTAGTTGTATTGGCTATTTGTATTAACAATATGGGCTTTGAGTTGTGCGCCATGCTGAACGCATATTTAGCAGGATAATTGTGAGCAAGCGAAAAGTTACCATTGCGTAATAGACTAGCAATTTTATAAGAGTCAATCTTATCGTTTCTGGCTTTTCCTCCGTGAATTGCTTTCATGTATAAAGCATGCCCAAGGACAAAATCAATATCATGAGCAGCACATAAATCACTCACCCAATACCAGCAATGCATGCACTCAACACCGGTAACAATATCTTCGAGATAAGGTGAAATGAGTTTAAGTAACTCGGTTTTATCGGCCTTTATTTTTTGATGAGCAATCTTGTTACCGCGGTCATCGAGAATACAAACGTATAAAATGCGTGCATGAAGGTCAATTCCACAATAATATTGATGAAAACTAGTATAGAATTTCATTTAGCTTTCTTTTTTGCTTTTTCGGTTGGTATTTGGCGCAGTTTTCAAGCGTTTCAATCTTAGTAAATATTACGGGTTGGTTAGTAATAGCTCATGGCATTGGTACATGGGTAGCAGGTTACTTTCCTATGGACGCAGATCCATTTACTAAAAATCCAACTTTTAATTGTAAGGTACATTCTTGGGCTGGTTTTATTATGTTACTGTCGCTAGTTGTAGCACCAATATTAGTAGCTATAAGCCCAAAAACAGAAATTATCCCACTATATTTTCGTATTTTTTCAGTTGTTTCTGTTGTCGCTGCTGTTTATTATCTATTTGCTATGGCTAATAAAGCCGTAAAATCTCAAAGTAACCCCGGAATTCATCAACGTATTTCTTATGGCTGTCAGCTGATTTGGCTAAGTGTCTTTTCATTAGTGTTAGCGTAATTGTAAATTAACAAGTTGTTGACAGGGCGTTAGCTAATCAAGGAGGCGACATGATCGAAGCAGCATGCCACTGCGGGAATATAACTATAACGGCTGAAAAGATACTTGATTCAGTGACAAGCTGTAATTGTTCAATGTGTTACCGTATTGGAGCACTTTGGGCATATTACACATCGGATCAAGTTGTAATAAAACAAAATTCTAATAATAGCGTTTATCAATGGGGTAATAAAATACGCGAGTATCACTCATGTGCAATTTGTGGCTGTACTACTCATTACACGCAAAAACGAGATGATGGTTCAAATAGAGTCGCTATAAATACCCGTATGGTAAAACCAGAGCATTTCAAAGCGGCTAATATTAAGTATTTTGATGGCGCGAACACTTTTAAATATGTATAGCAGTAAAGTACACATAACTCATATGAGTATTGACTCTGTCAATAGGCAACAGTGTTCTTTTTGGCCGTTTTTATACAGTGATGGTTAACTCTAAATCAATAAGCGGATTCGTTTACTTCGTTTGTCGATGTGGGCGCTGAGGCTGTAGAGTTACACTTTTCAGGAATGAATTTTACCCTTAGAGTTGATTGTTATTTGACCTGAATCCACAGGGTTACTGTGAACTAATAACTTTTATTCACCCTTGGTAAATTGTTATGGCTAACTACAAGCCTGATTTGTCCTACCAAAATAAAATTATTCCTATCAACTTCTCTGAGAAAATATTGCCGAGTACAGTGAACGACAGCAGCATAAACGACGGCGAAGTATAAAAAGAATTGAAGCGCTATTTGCATAACAGATGTAATTAATTCAAGACTATTGCCTTAAAAAAGAAGATAATTAACCATTAAATATTTATTGTGACTCACACGCAGCACGTTGATGAGTTCGCCAGCAAGCAAATAGGACCTTAATAATGGAAATTAAAGTTAATTTTCTCGATAACTTGAGAATAGAAGCTAAATTTGACGACTTTTCGGTGATAGCCGACCAACCAATCCGTTATAAAGGTGATGGCTCTGCACCAAGCCCGTTTGATTACTTTTTAGCATCATCAGCGCTGTGTGCTGCATACTTTGTTAAGGTATATTGCAATGCGCGTGATATCTCAACTGACGGTATTCGTCTGTCACAAAATAATATCGTTGACCCAGAAAATCGCTATAACCAAGTTTTCCAAATTCAAGTTGAGCTACCAGAAAATATCTCAGAAAAAGACCGAGAAGGTATTTTACGTTCTATCGACCGTTGTACAGTTAAAAAAGTGGTACAGACTGGCCCTGAGTTTAAAATAGACACTGTTGAAAACCTTGATGAAGATGCACAGGCGATGTTAATGACCTCGCCAAATGACATATCCAGTACTTTTATTGAAGGGAAGGATTTGCCACTTGAGCAAACCATTGCGGACATGACAGGAATTTTGGCTGAGCTAGGCATGAAAATTGAAATTTCATCATGGCGTAATATTGTTCCTAATGTTTGGTCATTACATATTCGCGATGCAGCGTCACCAATGTGTTTTACCAATGGTAAAGGGTCGACTAAAGAAAGTGCGCTGTGTTCTGCGTTAGGTGAGTTCATTGAGCGTCTTAACTGTAATTTCTTTTATAATGACCAATTTTTAGGTCAGGAAATCGCAAATAGTGATTTTGTGCACTATCCAAATGAAAAGTGGTTTAAACCAGATGCGGATGATGCGTTGCCAGCAGGTATTTTAGATGAGTACTGCCGTGAAATTTACGACCCAGAAGGTGAGCTTAGAGGCTCGCATTTAATTGATACTAATTCAGGTAATACCCAACGCGGAATTTGCTCTATTCCTTATGTTCGGCAGTCAGATGGTGAAACGGTGTATTTTCCATCTAACTTAATTGAAAACTTGTTCTTAAGTAATGGCATGAGTGCAGGCAACAACTTTGACGAAGCTAAAGTTCAGTGTTTATCAGAAATCTTTGAACGCGCAGTTAAACGCCAGATCATTGAACAAGAAATCGTATTACCCGATGTACCACAGTCAGTACTAGATAAATATCCTAGTATAGTCGCTGGTATTAAGGGCCTTGAAACACAAGGGTTTCCAATTGTGGTTAAAGATGCATCGCTGGGCGGGCAATTTCCAGTGATGTGCGTAACGTTAATGAACCCTAAAACAGGGGGAGTATTTGCCTCTTTTGGTGCACATCCAAGTTTTGAAGTTGCTATTGAGCGCAGCTTAACTGAGCTATTGCAGGGTCGCAGTTTTGAGGGATTAAACGATGTGCCAAAGCCTACTTTTAATAGTTTAGCTGTTTCTGAGCCTGAGAATTTTGTTGAGCACTTTATTGATTCAACGGGTGTTATTTCTTGGCGTTTTTTCAGTGCCAAACATGACTATGCCTTTTGTGAATGGGATTTTTCTGGGACTAATGATCAAGAGTGCGACACCTTATTTGGTATTTTGAAAGGCTTAGGCAAAGAATGCTATGTGGCTGAGTTTTCAGATTTAGGCACCGCCTGTCGTATTTTAGTGCCAGATTACTCCGAGGTTTATCCTGTTGAAGATCTAATTTGGGATAACACTAACAAAGCGTTGCAATATCGAGAAGATATTTTGAATTTGCATGCACTTGATGATGAGCAGTTAGTCAATTTGGTTGAGCGTTTAGAGCAGAGCCAGTTGGATAATTATATTGATATTATCACTTTGATTGGTGTTGAGTTTGATGAAAATACGGTATGGGGTCAGCTCACAATTCTTGAGCTTAAGATTTTAATTTACCTAGCACTGGGCGAGCTTGAAGAAGCAATTGAATTAGTAGAATCATTTTTACAATTTAACGATAACACCGTCGAGCGTGGCTTATTTTACCAAGCTATGCAGGTTGTTTTGGAAGTTGCATTGGATGAAGCGCTACAGATAGAGGATTATATCGTTAATTTTGAACGTATGTTTGGTAAAGAAGTAATGACGAACGTTATTGGCTCAATTAACGGTGATGTTAAGTTCTATGGTTTAACGCCTACCAATATGAATTTAGATGGTTTAGACAAGCATCAGCGTTTAATTGATAGTTATAAAAAGCTTCATAAGGCTCGTGCTGATAAAGCGGCGCTGTAGATATTGCTGGCACAAGTACGATAGAAGCCAGTTTTGCATGAAGATTACTGGCTTCTTTGTATTAACTTACTTGCTTTTTGTAAGGGTGTGATTAAGTTAACAGCAACATACAAAAAGCGATGTTCAAATACAGTGGGGTGTTGAGTATAACCAAGCAGGCTTCTATAAAGTATTCAAGGAGCTATCTGGGAGGCGTAAATTGTCTTTATCGAGCATTGTCCAAGCATGTGCATTGTTGCAAAAACACCCAAGAGAATACAAACAATGTGCGTTTCAACATAAGCTTTCCATTATTCATACACTTTTTTAGTTTACTAATAGTTTGAATTTTACGTGAGTGAATGAATATCTAAAGTAAATACTAGAGACGTTCTTGAAACTTAGTACATTAAAGCAGATGCGTTATAATTAGTGAAAAACAGCAGTGGTATTAGACGATGAGATCTCTTATTAGGGCTTTGTTAGGGATAGCGTCGGTAGGTATGAGCGCTTTAGCGTACAGTCAAATAGATATTTATACTGAGCATTTCCCGCCGTATCAATATGAAGATACAGAGGGCGAAATGTCTGGGCGTGCAACGCTAATGGTGCGCGCTTTAATGGCGCAGGCACAATTAGAATACCAAATTTATATGTTGCCGTGGCACCGTGCCAAGCAGCAGTTTGAACATACGCCAAATGCACTGATATATTCAATTGCGCGTACAAAAACCAGAGAACATCAATACCATTGGGTTATGCCGCTGTGTGAACTGAAAATCGGGTTTTATAAACGGGTAGATGGTATGGTTGAATTACCGCATTACAGTGTGGATATTTTGAAACACTATATTATCGGTATAGCGACAGGTCAACCGTCATTAAAGTACCTTAAAGATGAAGGCTTTAATGGGAGTAATTTGGTTAAACTTAATAGCCTAGACCAAGCGGGTGGTATGTTAGAAAAAGGTCGCGTAGATTTTTTATTTGGTGCTCAAAACTTTGTAGAGCAAATGGCCATGACGATGGGCGTAGAAGATAAATGGGAGCTTGTTCTTGAAGTACCAAAGCTGACTGCTCGACTGTATTTGGCAGCGCAAAAAGAGACAAATAAAACACTACTTGCAAAGTTGATGTTAGCAGCAATAGACATTAATAAGCTAAAGCTAAATACAACAAGTGCGTGTAAAAACAGCGCCTATATTCAATGAGTAATTAGAATTAAGCGTAAACGCAGCACTTTGGCGCTTTTCCTAACAAAGTGGGTGTCACCCATAACAACAACAATAAAATACTCACAGCCATTTCTAAATAATTGGTTGAAGCGTTTTTCATGAAGGTTAGATTTGCATTATTAATTCAACATGTTGCGATCCAACGGCTAAATAAGCGGTTGTTAAAGTAAATACCTTGAACGCCGATAGCGCGCAGAACCATCTATTTAATCCTGCCACTCATACATTGAATGTTTTAGCTTATCTTGCAGTTTGTTTTGCCAACCCAATGGCTTTTGAGCGAGATCCTAGTTAATTCTAATGTTAACAAAAAAGGGACGGCCGGCGTTTGATTTAACTTTTATCGAGCTTTTGATCTATTAATTAAGTTTTTTAAATTATTGTTAATAATAGAGTTTACTTTATTTTGTGACAGTATGATTAACAATTCTTTACAATTACTTTTAGACAGTGGTGTTAATTATTTTGTTTTTTGATACATTCTGTTATGAAAATAATAACAACATGGATTATTCCAATGAAAAAAATAACAAAAAATAAAGTACTTTTCGCTACCACAATGTTATCTCTTGCGGTATCTGCATCATTACAGGCCTCTACATTTAAACAAGTTGCCGATAAACCCGAATCTCCATTGCCAAAACGTTACATTGTTAAATATAAAAATGACAATGCTGTTATGGCCATGGCACTTCAAAACAACAGTAACATGCCACAAGTGACAGCCAATCGTATGGCAACACTTGGTGTGCAAAATGCGCAATTCAAAGCAAGTTTAAATGCAGTGGTTGCACAGCTGAGCGACACACAACTTTTAGCGCTTCGCAATGACAGTCAAATTGAATATGTTGAAGAAGATTTACCTCGTCGCTTAATGTCGCAAACGCAACCATATGGTATTGCAATGGTTCAAGCTGACTTGGTTGATGATTCTGTAGCATCAGCTGCAAATGGCGGTAAAAAAATCTGTGTTATTGATTCAGGCCTTGATTTACCACATGAAGATATGGGCACACGTGGTGCTACTGTCTCAGGTACTAACGACTCGGGTACTGGTAATTGGTATGATCACGGTGGTCCTCACGGAACGCATGTAGCTGGCACCATCGCAGCACTTAACAATGGTATTGGTGTGCGAGGTGTTATTGGCACTGATCCATCAATGCATATTATTAAAGTATTTAATGATGATGGCTGGGGTTACTCTTCTGAGTTAGTTGATGCTATTAATAAATGTCAAGCAGCAGGCTCTGATGTTGTGAATATGAGTTTGGGCGGTGAAGGTTCAAGCGTAACTGAACGTAATGGTATTCAAGCCGCAGCTGATGCTGGAATGTTATTAATAGCCGCTGCTGGTAACGACGGTGTACCTACAAATACAACTGATGTAGAAAGCTATCCAGCATCATATGACTCAGTGATGTCAGTTGCAGCAATTGACAGCAATAAAGATCTCGCTGATTTCTCACAAAAAAATAGCCAAGTTGAAATTTCAGGTCCTGGCGTTGATGTAAACTCAACATACCCAGAAGGCTTAGGCTCAATTGTATCTTTATCCGTTGCAGGTCAATCATATGACTCCAATGGTATGGAAAACCAAGGTAATGCCAATGCAGCTCTATATAATTTTGCGACAGGTGAGGCAATTGATGCGGGCGCAAATGGCAAAGTTTGCTTAATTGAACGTGGTAATATTTCATTTCACGATAAAGTTAAAAACTGTGAAGACAGTGGTGGTGTTGGCGCTATTCTATATAACAATGCTGCTGGTTCTTTTGGTGGTACTTTAGGTGATACTAATCAAACGACTATTCCTGCGGTTACTGTAAGTGACACTGACGGCGCACAAATGTTAAATAATATTGGCATGACGGCGTCTGTTAACCTTGATGCAAGCAACTATGGCTTGATGAGTGGTACTTCAATGGCATCACCTCATGTGGCAGGTGTTGCAGCATTGGTGTGGAGCCACCATCCAAGTTGTACTGCTGAACAAATTCGAGCGGTATTAACAGCAACAGCACAAGATTTAGGTGCAACAGGGCGCGATGTTAAGTTTGGCCATGGCTTAGTACAAACTAAAGATGCAATTGACTCTATCACGCAAAATGGTTGTGATGGAACTGGTGGTCCAGTGCAACCGCCAGTAGGTAATGAGCTAGAAAATGGTGTTGCTAAATCCGGTCTTTCTGGCTCAGCAGGTGAAGAGATACTATTCACTTTTGAAGTTCCTGCAGATGCGACTGATGTTAAAGTGAACATGAATGGCGGCACAGGTGATGCAGATTTGTACGCACAGTTTGGTTCTAAGCCAAGTGATTCAAATTTTGAGTGTCGTCCATACGCAGGTGGCAATAACGAAGGTTGTACTTTAACTCAATCTGGTGGCACTTATCATGTCATGGTTAAAGGCTATAGTGCATTCTCGGGTGTATCTCTAGTTGCAAGTTTCACGGAAGGTGGAACCACAAACCCAGGTACTCAGCCAATTGCAATTGTAGAAAACGGTATTAGCGTTGCTCGTCGTAACTGGACACGCTTTACACTTGAGTTAGCTGATGGATACGCTGATTTGAACGTAACAACGTCAGGTGGCTCTGGTGATGCTGACTTGTTTGTAACACGTGGTAAGCAATCAACAACGTCTAATAATGATTGTAGCTCTGAGAGTGGCAGCAATAATGAATCTTGTTCACTACAAAACCCTCAAGCAGGTACTTGGTACATTGATATATATGGTTATAGAGCGTCAAGTGGTATTACACTTAATGTAACAGCGACACCAAAGTAAACGATTAATTAACCTTAAAGCAAAGGCCGTTTTTACGGCCTTTTTTATTATTGCAATTTGTTCAAAAAAATTAAGTATCAAACCCCACTTAACAAGTGGGTAATCATGTTTGTTTCTTTAAAAAGATAACTAATGTGCAATTGTTATTACACATAGGCAGATCATAGGTCGTAATATCATAGGTGTAATGTTGAATAAAGTTGCTTTTGGTGTTAACTGTATGTTTCAATCTGGTAATCATTGGAACACAACATGTATCGATTCATCAAACTTGCGGTTGCACCCTTAGCAATTATTTCAGGCTTAACTCAAGCTGCCATTCCTTATCAAAATCACCGTTATAATTATACTCAACCAACGGGTGAAATAGTCAATATGAGCGTAGAGGGTAATGATTATTTTGCCTATCAGCGCGCCCGTGATGGTCGTTTAGTTATTTTTGATGCGCACCTAAATGGCTTAGCTTACGCACAAGTTTCAGAAGATGGTCAAAACCTGCTTTCTACGGGTGTGTTGGTGAGTAAAAAGTCAGCACTAGACGAAAAACAAAATGGTATACGTACTTTAAGCCAAACTGCAATACAAAGGAAAATAGCGCAGGCGAAAAACAAACTGCTTGGTCAGCAGCGGCTACAAAATAATGGTCAAACTACCAACCATAATGACGCGAGTGTGCAAAGTACCGGGAAAATCAAAGGGTTGACAATAATTATTGATTTTCCTGATTTTCCGGGCACGATTAATAAGACACAGGTTGAGTCTTTTTTAAATGATCTAAATTATTCAGAATTTGGTAATGCACAATCAGTGCGTGGTTATTTTAGAAGTGTCTCAGGTGGGCAACTAGATTATACCAATACCGTGACGGCTTATTATACCGCAATAAAGAATAAGTCCTACTACGCAGATAGTAGATATGGCTCTACAGTTCGCTCTCAAGAACTGATAAAAGAGGCACTAAATTGGCTAGAGTTTACACAAAACTTTGATTTTTCAACTCTTTCTGTAAATGGCAGTGGTCAAATTAAAGGCTTAAATATTTTTTATGCAGGCAATTCTGATAGTAGTTGGTCTAAAGGGTTATGGCCGCATATGGCTTGGTTGAGTCCACAGTTTTGTGCCGATGGTGTATGTACGGATCGCTACCAAATTACTGATATGCGCGACAGCCTTGCGATTGGTACTTTTGTACATGAATCAGGTCATTTAATTACAAATTGGCCAGATTTATATGATTATGATGGCAGCTCCGAAGGGTCGGTCGCGAGTTTTGGTGTGATGGGCTATGGTGCAATTGGCGAAACGAATCGCTTTAAACCAACCCCACCTGTTGCGCATTTTAGAAACTTGGCCGGGTGGGATACCGTAACAGAACTCAACCCTGCAATAAATAATAATGCACCGAGCGGCGCACTTAATCATATCTCAGGTTCAAATACATCCTACAAATGGACAAATCCGAGCAATCAAAATGAAGCCTTTTATATTGAAGCAATTCACCGTTCAGATCAGAATTCAGAACAAGTAGATCAAGGCCTCGCTATTTGGCATGTGGATAGTCGAGGTAACAATTCAAACGAATGGTATCCATATATTCAAATGGAGCATGCTGATGGCAATCGCGAACCAGAAAATAATATTAACAGAGGTGATAATTCTGATTTATACGATTTAGCAGGAGAGTTTTCAGCAACACTTCCTAATGCGCTAAGCTCGAAAGGGACTAATGCACTGTGGTGGGACGGTCGCGATTCTGGTTTGATTATTCGGGATATTAGCGATGCTGCACAGTCAATCTCTTTTACTATAGATACTGATGCAACTCCACCATCAGGTGATATCTACACGGGTTATTTAGCTAATCAAGAGCAGGCAATTGTGCCCAGTGGCTCATGGTTTCAATATGCAGGTGGTACGCTTGATATGGCTTTACAAGGGCCTAGCAATGCTGATTTCGACTTAAAGCTTGAAGTATGGCAAGGAGAGCGTTGGACACAGGCCGCTATTTCACAAACGCCAACATCTAATGAAACGATTACATATCAGGCCAATAGTGGCTATTATCGCATTACTGTATATTCGTACTCTGGTGCTGGTAATTTTAGCCTTACATTAAGTAAGTAGGGTAACTGTATGTTATTGCATGCGCAGGGCTAGACCTTTGCATGTTTTAATATCAATTTTATTAAAACATCGATCATTCAAGCAAGCTACATGACTCATTTACTGGGTTAAAAATTACTGATGTAGAATAACTACATATTAAAATTTTTGGCTTGGTTACTAAACCATTAATTTGTCGCGATATTTAGTCAGTTATTTAATGCAATTGGTATAAACCCACTGTCAGCGTACTTGCTTAACGGAACACAATACTGCTACGCAATTAATATTGGATAAATGACTTAAGGAAAAGTTTAAAAATTATGTATTTAGAAGTAGCTAAGTAATAACTATGAAGACATGAACTCACATCAGGATTAACAATGTAGTTATTCAAAATAAAGTAAATGGTACAACCGAGTGGATTCGAACCACCGACCCCTACCATGTCAAGGTAGTGCTCTAACCAACTGAGCTACGGTTGTATTTTAGGTATAAACTGGTATTGATTTGGTACGACCGAGTGGATTCGAACCACCGACCCCTACCATGTCAAGGTAGTGCTCTAACCAACTGAGCTACGGTCGTACTATATTGCATGGCAACGGCGGCTAATATATAGCGACTTGTCTGTTGGATCAAGCCAGATTGGTAAATTTTTGTTTGTTTGCAGGTTTTTTGCACATCAAGGCTGTATTTTGCACGTTTTATAGAACTTTTGCCACCAAGTTACATGCTCTACTGCACTTATTTTAAGTTGTTGATAATATGAGCCCGAATGTTCGATATCAAATAATTTACTGAAGGCAGCATCTGATTGCCATAAAATTACAAGAGCAGGAGAAGCATTTTGCAACATATTAGTGAGCTTAGATTGATAGCCCTGTAGTTGTGATAAATAAAAACGATTGAATACATTGCTCAGTATTTGTGCTTTTTGTTTATTTTTGTTCGCTTGGCATATTTGTTCTGATGGATTAATGGTGTTTAACCACTCGGTTGTTACTCTATTGAGCATTATTTGTGTTCGAGCTGATGTAATTAAGCGTGAAATTGCATGGTTATTATTAAGCTTAGCGAGCGCATCAGTTATTAAGTTTGGATCAGTGTGCTGCCAATTATTTATATTAGGTTGGTTTATATGTTGTCGAAGTTTAGATAGCGTTGAGAGTGCTTCTAGGGCCTTGCTGAGCGGCACCTTATGATCTTCAAAGTCAATTTCCTGACTGGTGAGTAAAGACATTTTTGCAAGTTCGCGTTCGTTATAAACCATTTGTTCAAAATAGCTTGGTAGCTGGCGCTTTTTTTCGTTAAGGGCGGTTGTGAGCTTATTTTTGATTTCTACGTCTTTGGTTGCGCTGTTGTTTAAGCAAATTTCAACATGTTTAATAAAGCGCAGAGCATATTTAAGCTGCTCACTAGGCACACGTACCTTCCCAAGTTGATTATTGTTTGAGGCAATTGTGTTCATTAATATGCAATGATCTAAACTTGCAAGCTCTAACATGGATAATGTAATTTTTGAACTTGGTCGTGCTATATGTTTTGCGTTAAAGGGGGTTAGGGCAGTGGAAGTTGCCGTTCTTTTTTCCATTACGTTGGCAAGACGTTGTTGATATTCAATATATGTGTCACTTGGTGCGGGCGAACAGCCCGCAATAAATGTTACCAAGCTAATTATTAGACAAAATAAACGCAAGTCGAGACCTCACACTCAATAGTAAGAAAATAGCAGCTACCGTTAAGCCTACAATAATACCTATCCAAAAACCCGTTGGACCCATAGCAGGCATTAGTAAATTGGTTTTGGCTAATATGTAACCTAAAGTAAAGCCTATTAGCCAGTATGACACAAAAGTAATATACGAAATGGGCTTGGTGTATTTTAAACCACGTAACACACCGTTAGCAGCAACTTGTAGCGCATCAGGGAGTTGATAGATACAGGCAAGTACGATAATACTTGATGCGAGTAGAGCAACTTGCTCATTGTTAGTATAAAGCCAAACAATATTGTTCCTAACAAGAAAGGTTAACAATGCCACAAATATGGCTATAAAGGTGGCTAAGCAAAAGCTAGTAAAAATTGCGGTCTTTAACTGACCATAAGCCTTTTGACCTGATAGGTTACCGATTCTAATAGCAATAGCCATTGAAAGGCTTAGTGGCATCATGAATAAGACAGCAGTAATACTTGCTGCTATCTGATGACCAGATACTGCAATGGCCCCTAAGTCGGCTATAAATAAGGGAATACAGGCAAACAAAGTGACTTCAAAAAGTGTTGCTAAACAAATTGGCAACCCAAGTTTAGCAATATAAGCAATACCAGATAGATTAGGCTTGGAAAATGAAGATAACAACTGTAAAGCGTGCATAGTTTTACTGCGTTTACAATATAGCCATTGAGCAATCGCCATCGCCCAAAAAACTAACGCGGTTGCTAATCCACACCCAGCGCTGCCGTACGCCGGCACCCCTAGTTTGCCATAGATGAAAATGTAGTTAGCTACCACGTTAACACCAAGACCTATTAAACTAATATAAAACGCGGGTTTAGTTAGGCCAACACCTTCAGTGACATTGCGATAAATTGAAAACAGTAAAAAGCCTAGTACGCCCCACTTAACAAAATCGATATATTGCTGAGATAGCTCCGTTATATCATTACTAGTGCCCAGCTTAGAGAATACTGAGGGGGTAAATTGAGCGAATATTAAACTTGCAACAGCTAATATTAAAGCGAGGTAAATACTTTGTTGAAAGTGAAATTTAATACTGGTTAAATCTTTTGAGCCATGGCAGTGAGCGACAATACCTGTCAATGCTAATAAGATACCTTGTAAAGAAAAGATTAATGGGTTCCAAAACCCTGTTGCAATCGATAGCGCAGCTAAGTCGTTAGCGCTGACCTGACCTGCCATCATCGTATCGACTACTGACATTAACACGAGTGTAATTTGAGCAAAAAAGACAGGGGTTGCAAGTTGTAACAGGCGCTTACTTTCCCAGAGACTAAACTTCATTATAATTGCCGTGTAAAAATATTATTATAACCTTTTGTTATTGCGTATAGCGAGAAAAGGCGTTGAATGAAATAACTTTCGCTAAAGCCACAGTTCATGCAAGCTTTAGACGCTCACTTTAATGTTGTATGATGAGCAAAATTTAGTTTTGCAAGGGTATGTATGTTTACAGGTATTGTACAAACGCAAGCCACAGTAATAAGTACTAGCCAAAAGGATGGTGTACTTAAACTCGGTATATCAGTCGGGGTCGAGTACTTAGGTCATTTAGATATTGGTGCCAGCATTGCAATAAATGGCTGTTGCTTAACAGTGGTCGAATATGAACTAAATCGGCATGATGTTGTAGGACAAGTATATTTTGATGTCATTGACGAAACATTAGATTTGACCAATCTAGGAGCCTTATCTAAAGGTACACAAGTGAATTATGAACGCTCGGTTAGTTTTGGTACTGAAATAGGTGGGCATATTGTATCTGGTCATATTCATTGTTCAGCGCAAGCACAGCATATTTCTCATGAAGGAGACAATTGCAAAATATATTTAGCACTGCCAACGAAGTGGTTGAAATATATTCAGTATAAAGGGTTTATTTGTGTCAATGGAGCAAGCTTGACCGTTGGTGAAGTAGATGAAAACGGCTTTTGGTTACATCTTATTCCAGAAACACTCAGTATCACTAACATAGGTCGGTTGACTGAAGGTGGCTGGGTTAATATTGAGGTAGACCAGCAAACATATACAATAGTGAACACGGTTGAGAACTATTTACGTAAGCAAAGTTTGAGTGAATGACTATAAAAAAGAAGCTTTGCCAATTTTAGGCAAAGCTTCTAGATTAAAATATTTGCTCGTCATCACTGTCAATATGTAATTCAAGTTTATTGTTTGATTGGTCTATGTGCATATTGCAGTGAATAGGGTTGCAACATGCAGCACAGTCTTCATAAAACTCTTGATCTCCATCACTTGCATCAAGGCTGACGTACACATGGTGACCACAATGTGGACACGTTATTCTTTGATCATACAGCGCTTTCATTTAGCTCTCCAAAAAGGCAGGTGCCTATAGCCATTGCACTTACATAATTATAGCAGTAAATGCAACTATGAAAGCTTTATTACACTTATTTTAAAATCTCGTTAATTCTATTTTTAGCCTGCTCAAGGTAGTTACCTGCATACAAATTTGCATGTATTAATAGAGGATATAATTGGTAAACGGATTTGCGTAGTTCGTATCCAGAAGGTAATTCTAATACATCTCGATATGCGCTATAAAATGAACCTGGCAGAGGCGTAAATAACTCACTCATTGCCAAATCAACTTCTCGGTCACCATAATAACAAGCAGGGCTATCAAGACATGGCTTACCACCAACAAAAAAATGTTACTTGTACTTAAATTTCCATGAAGTAGTGACGGCTTGGTGTTGTGCGCAAGTAAAGATTTTACAGTGATCACAAACTCATCAATATCGACCAGAGTGATACCTTTTTCTTTCAAAAGCTGTAGTTGCCAGGCGATTCGCTCTTCAGCATAAAATGTTTCCCACTTTCTATGCCATTGGTTTGGTTGAACCAATTGTTGTATAAAAGAGTCTTCTTCTAAGCCATACATTTCTTGCTCAGAACGAGAGTGCATTTTAGCCAGTAAAATACCGCATTCTTGCCAGTTTTCTTGAGTGTGATTGCGTGGCAGCATCTCAATAACCATAAAACTGAACTCTAAGGTTGTTCCTATGGTAATGGTATCTGCAACTAAAAAATCACTGTCTCTTATTAGTAAATCACGCGCTTTGCTTTGTGCTTCAAAGCGCTCAAGTGCACTGAGCAAATCGACTTTGACGATATAGTGCTGTTCGCCGTTTGAAATATGAAATTGTTTTTCATTTGCGAAGCTAGCAAGTTGTGCTTTATGGGTTAACACGAAGGGCTTATGCAAAGCATCAGATATGTGCTGATTAACGGCATTCCACATTACAGTCACCTTGGGTATAGACTACCTAGTGGTTTAAATATAGCGGATCTCAGGCGTTCGGGAAGCATTCTATAAAATATATGCGCTCAATGGATATAAACAATAACTTTTTGGATGCTATATTTTGATGAAAATAGGGTATAAAATGCCTCGGTTTGTAAATCTGGAGGTTTGAGTGAATAAAAGCTATGTTACTAATACATTGGCAGTATCTGCTGTTCTCGTTGGTTATTTCTCAGCGCAGCCATTGTTGTTTTCAATAGGTATATTTGCGCTATCTGGTGCTATGACAAACTTGCTTGCAATTCATATGCTGTTTGAAAAAGTGCCATTTTTATATGGTTCAGGTGTTATTAAGCTCAAGTTTAAGGAATTTAAAGCATCGATTCGTGTGCTTATCTTTGAAGAATTTTTTAGTCAGGAAAAAGTCGCTATGCTACTTGTAAAACAACAAAACGCGATTGACCTGACACCGGTTATAAAAAAAGTCGATCTGTCACCCGCATTCGATAAATTGGTACAGGTAATAGAAGCATCGCAGTTTGGCGCTATGCTAAATATGTTTGGTGGTAATGAAGCATTACAACCAATGAAAGAGTCGTTTGTGAACAAAATGCAAGACGCTTTAATAGAAATCACAGAAGAAGAAAAATTTAAAAAGTTAATGAGTGATGAATTAAGTAGGGGTCATAGTGCAGAAATGGTCTTTACAATAATAGAAAATGCTGTTGAGCACCGTTTGGAAGAACTAACACCAGATATGGTCAAAGATATTGTTCAGAATATGATTAAAACTCACCTAGGTTGGTTAGTTGTTTGGGGTGGCGTGTTTGGGGGAGCATTTGGCCTTATTGCTGCGGTAGTTAGGTGAAAAGTGCGCTACGTTAATTTATAGCACACTTTTTTGTTTGATTCTGTAACTCATAATCTAAGAGCCTGATATTACAATAGTATGGTTGTTTGTACTGGCACTTAAGTCTTTAATGTGTGTTTCGGTATCTATGTCAAAGCCCAATGAGCGTGCGGAATTATCGAAGCCATGCTTACTAACAAATTGGTTAGTTGACATATTGTTGCAATTTAGCTTGTTTTGAACAACTACAAGCCTGATACGATACTCTCTCATCGTTTTATTTAGATTAAAAGAGTTATTTTTAGTTATTGCCATACATAAGTCTGTCTCAATTGTATTGTCTGCTGCAACAAATTGTTCTGCGTGTGCAGTTGCAGTTAATAGGCCAGCTAATAATGTAGCTGATGCACAAAATGTAGTTAGCTTTTTCATAATGTTTCTCCACGGGTTTTGTCTGGGTTCAAACTAATTATGACCTAGTTAAAAAAAGATGTTGTAAAGTAACAATGTGAGAATGTAAGCAAGTATTATAATGTAACTGTAAATACTTAATATCATGAAATATATACTAAAATAAGCATAGTATTGACACACTTATTATAAATTTTTTTCTGGCTTTTATACGCTTTACATTTTGTTTTCACCATCATAAAAGTTGGTTTTCAAATACATGGTTAAAAATAACGTCATGAAGAGATGCAGATAAAAGATGCATATAAAATTACTTAAAAAATATTATAAACAAGGCGCTGCCAAGCAAGTTGAAAATGCAAGGTCTTGCTACTATTGTGGCTGCGAAGCAACTGAGCGAGATTATTGTCCTCCATTGCAACATGCAGAGCTTGTGATCGAATTTTCAGAAAGTGCTGACTTTATTTGCGTACCGGCCTGCTATGAGTGCTATGCGCTGTTGCATAATGAACGTGTACTGTATTTAGATGAGCGAGTTAAAAAGTTAAAAGCGAAACTGGCAAATAAATATAGTAAAGCGCTTAAGGTTTATAATATGTGGCATGAATCAGAGCTTGAAGATATGAGCCCAGAATTTAGTCACAGCATTACTGCTGGGATGGCTTTGGGACATGAAGCTTCACAGCGTATTGAGTTTAGGCCATTTTCACTTGAGACTGACGATGCCGGCTCTATAAAACCAATGCCAAGGCAAAGTTTTGCTGTGGCGCAGAACACATTTTCTAGTTTTAATGAGGCAATGACATTTTGCTGTGAACAATATGGTGTAAATAAAAGTAAGTTTTATGATTTACTTGTAAAAGAGTATGCAGGAGATTTTGATAGGGCTCTAAGCCAATATTTGCACCGCTATAGCAAACCGCAAACGATAGATTTAGCAAAAAATAAAATTAAGCAATTTGCTAAACAACATAAGCAAAACTCAGACTTTGTTGCCAGAGCAACAGAGCAATTTATGAAAAAAGACACAAAGTTAGACATAGACGGAGCACTTGCTAAGCTCTATCAAGACTATATTGCGCGTTAAATGCACGTAATAACTAAAGAGTACGTGAAATTCATCGCATTTAAATGTAATTTGAGGTATTTATTTCGCATTTTTGCTTGAGTTTCGTTACAGTTATTAAGAAATAAAAACAATAGAGATAAAACAATGCAAAAATTTGCCCCTTCCGTTTTGGTGCTAGCATTGACTGCAGCACTAGCGGGTTGCCAAGATACAGGCCCGCAAAAAGAAAAAGTAACCATTGAAAAAAATCCTTACCCAAGTACTTATAAAGCCCTTCCTGCTAGTACAACGTTAATCACTAATGCCACGGTACTAACAGGTACAGGTGAGCGCTTAGATAACGCCGATGTTTACCTTGTTGATGGTAAAATTAGTCAAGTTGGCATCGATTTAACTGTAAATGCTGATAACACCATTGATGCACAAGGTAAATGGGTCACGCCTGGAATTATTGATGTGCATTCGCATCTTGGAGCTTACCCAAGCCCTTCGGTGGAGTCTCACCAAGATGGCAATGAAATGATTAACCCTAACACAGCACAAGTGTGGGTAGAGCACTCAGTATGGCCGCAAGATCCTGGTTTTAACCGTGCGCGTGAAGGGGGGATTACAACGCTACAAATACTACCTGGCTCTGCAAACTTGTTTGGTGGACGTAGCGTCACGCTAAAAAATGTACCTGCACATACTATGCAAGCAATGAAATTTCCAGCAGCACCATATGGTTTAAAAATGGCATGTGGTGAAAACCCCAAACGTGTTTATGGTGGAAAAGGAGTCGCGCCTTCAACACGTATGGGTAATATGGCTGGTTACCGTGAAGCATGGGTTGAAGCGTCAGAGTATAAACGTGATTGGGAGCGTTATGAACAAGAATACGCTGCCGGCATGAATCCAGATGCACCAAAGCGTGATATTAAACTTGATACATTACGTGGCGTATTAGATGGTGAAATCTTAATTCATAACCATTGCTACAAAGCTGAAGAAATGGCGATGATGGTAGATTTAGGAAAAGAGTTTAATTATCATTCTGGTACATTTCATCATGGTATAGAAGCGTACAAAGTGGCAGATCTTCTTGCTGAAAATGGTAACTGTGCGGCACTTTGGCCAGATTGGTGGGGCTTTAAAATGGAAGCCTATGACATGGTACAAGAAAACGTAGCGATTGTTGATGCGGTTAAAAATTCATGTGCTGTTGTTCACTCTGACTCTGACACCACTATTCAGCGCTTAAACCAAGAAGCGGGTAAGGTAATGTATAGTGCGAATAAGAACGGTTTTGATATTTCAGAAGAGCATGCCATCCAATGGATCACCTACAATGCGGCCAAATCTTTAGGTATTGCTGATAAAACAGGTTCTATTGAAAAGGGCAAGCAAGCAGATATTGTCATTTGGGATAAAAGCCCATTTAGTGTGTATGCCAAAGCTGAGCATGTATATATCGACGGTGCTAAAGTGTATGACCGTAATGATGAAAAGTATCATGCTGTTAGTGATTTTATGTTAGGCCAAAAATAAGGAGCGCACACCATGACTAAATTTAAGTTATCTATGATCACCGGCGCTTTACTGGCAAGTTCAGCGGTATTTGCACAAGTTACAGCCATTACAGGAGCAACGGTGCATACTGCAACTGAACAGGGCACTATCACTAATGCGACTGTCGTTATCGAAGATGGAAAAATTAAAGCAATTAATCCTCAAAACATGGCTGCTGACATTACAATACCTGCACAAGGGCTTGTGTTAACCCCAGGGTTTATTGGTTCAATGAACCAATTAGGCCTTGTCGAAGTAGGTGCAGTTGCTCGCTCGCGCGATGCATCTGATGAAAAAGCTGGGTTGGATTTTGACCCAAGTTATGCGTTCAATCCTCGCTCTTCACTTATTTCATATGCTCGTAAAGGTGGCATAACACAAAATGTTGTTGCGCCGATAAATTGGGACGGTGTTTACTCTGGCCTTGCATTTACTGCGGATTTAAGTGGTAGTTTTGAGAGCGTTACTGACAAACATACTGCATTAGTAATTGATCTTGGTGCTAGAAGTAAAGGTTCACGTGCACTGTCTTTTCAGCAACTTGTAGACAAGTTAGAAGGTCAGCAAGCTAAGCTTAAAAAAAGCGAAGATAAAAAAGAAGACAAAAAAGCAGATAAACCTAGTGGCGAAGAGCGTGCTTTAACGCGATTATTAGAGGCAAAAATGCCATTAGTAATTGATGTTAATCGTGCTGCTGATATTTTGCAGGTCATTAAGCTCAAAGCACAGTTCTCTTTAGATGTGATTATTCGTGGCGGCTCTGATGCAGTATTAATTGCAGATCAAATCGCGCAAGCAAAAATACCGGTTATTGTCAGCGGTGTTTCAAACTTGCCTTCAGACTTTGATGCAATGCATGCAAGTTTAGAAAATGCAGGTAAATTAGAAAAAGCAGGCGTAAAAGTATTGTTGTCAGTGTTTGGTGATGGCAGTCATAACTTGTATCAATTGCGATATGATGCTGGTATCGCGGTATCGAACGGAATGAGTTTTGACAATGCAATTAAAGCTGTAACTAGCAATGTAGCTGATGCATTCGCTATTGATGGTGGTAAAATTGCCGTTGGACAACGTGCAGATTTAGTACTTTGGAGTGCAGACCCATTTGAGTTAAGTACGCACGTAGAAAAAGTGTGGATCAACGGTGAGGAAGTTTCTACGCAGTCACGTCATGATAAATTGCGTGATCGTTACACTACAGATTCTGCATTGCCTCATGCCTATACTAAATAGGCTTATTACGTTTAAGTAGTTTATATAGCCTAGCTTTCAGTTGGGCTTTTTATTTTTACCAAGATCTTTGATTCTAGTTTTTGATTGTATTCTGTATCAATTGATTAAGTTAATGAGCAGATATTAAGATAGATAAATGGTACGATATGCAAGCAAAAATTACGGTATATAGTTGTTTTACATGAATTACTTTTAACGCAGGGTAGCCGCATAAATGTTTTTAGTCATGTTTCAAGCTTTCAGTTAATATCTCTTCCAAGTACAAGGTTTTCATCCATGTCTTGGGAATATTGAACTTAGACGGTTCCTGCTTCAAGATATTCAATGCCAATTGTTTTGCATAGCCATATTTTCGGCGTCATTTTTTGATAAATCTGGCACTTTTTTCTTTCATACCGTTCCTTCCCGTCAAGCAAACGCTCCGATCTTCAGCACCGTTGACGTGTGACGCCAATGGCATCTATTGCTGATTTTTGGTCGGTAACAGTGGGAATCAGCTTAGAAGTGTGGCTGAAATGTTTATCTGATCATCATCTACGCGATGCGAACACTTTCTGTTGCTATCTAATAACTTTTTAGCTAAAAAGAGTATTATATAATATAAGCTGTTAATTTTAACTTGGAGGCCGTGTGGCTAAAAAGTATTACGTAATCTGGACAGGCCGTGAAACGGGTATTTTTACGACGTGGGATAAGTGTAAATCATTAGTTGATGGTTTTGCTGGAGCTAAATATAAATCATATTCCTCACTAGAAGAAGCTCAGTCAGCATTTAGCGGTAAATTAAGTTTAACACCCTTAAAAGCAAAGCAAAGAGCTAAAACTAATAAATCAACTATAATGTCGCTGTGCCAAAAAGAAATAGATGCCATGCCATTTGATATAAAAATATATACAGACGGTGCATGTGACCCCAATCCGGGAAAGGCTGGTACAGGGTTAGCTGTTTATAAACAAAATGAATTAAGTGAACTTTGGTATGGTTTGTATCAAGCTATTGGCACTAATAATACAGCCGAACTTCATGGTTTAACTCAAGCCTTGTTACTTGCAAAAGAGTACCTTGCTTCTAATTTTTCTGTGGTGATCTTCTGTGATTCAAAGTATTCCATTGATTGTGTTACAAAATGGGCCGCCGGTTGGGAGAAAAAAGGCTGGACTAAAGCTGGTGGCGAAATCAAAAATCTCGATATAATTAAGTCTGCTTATATGCTTTACCAAGAAGTTGCTGAAAAAATTCATATATATCATGTAAATGGACATGTGGGCATTGAAGGTAATGAATTGGCTGACAGAATGTCTATTGTGGCTATAGAAACACAGAACAAAGCTCTTTCTTTGTTCAGTGAAAATGATGATATATCTAAAATACTCGCATTACGTTCAGGTTAGGCACAGATAATACGTGTGTTTGAATAGTATTTTTTTACGTACTTAGTAAATCAAGTGAACGTTTGTATTATTGGCTTTTAAACAGCGACGCTTTAGGAGAGTTTATATATCAGAGTAATATGAAAAGGGCCCTGCGAGGCCCTATAACAACATCAATTTTATTAAAATATTGATCGCTCAAGTGTGCTAAATGACCTAGTACCTGAGTTAAAAATCACTCATGTAGAATAACTACATACCGAAATTTTACCTTCTTACTAAGCCATTTATCTGGTCGTCTATTTAATGCAATTGGTATAACTAAGTAGTTAAAGTGTTTTCATATATTCAATAATTTGCCATTTTTGCTCATCATTTAGATCGGTGCCGTAGCTGTGACCTCTATTTGAGTTTCCTGGCATGATTTCGCCATTGGGTTTGTTAACCTTAAACATATTTAAGCCCGCGGTTGTAACATAGCCAACGTTCACAGGGTCAAACTCTCGATTACCTACCCAAAACTGTGTTACGCGTTGCTCTGGCTTTTGCATTAATTCATATAGGTTAGGTACTGACCCATTGTGTAGGTAAGGAGCCGTTGCCCAAATACCATTAAGTGGCCTGCCTTTATAAACACCACCATCGTACACGCCATCGGCACAATCAGCTTCAACTTCATCGGCCTTTTTGCCACGTTTTTTCAGGTGATGAACAACTAAGTTTTCAAGCTCTTTTATGGCGCTAATTTTCTCACCGTCAACGCCTGTGCGCTCAGGAATATTACCAGCTTTAAGTGCCAGAGGTAGGTCTTTTAGCACTAAACCAACTACCCCATTGACGGGTATATCGATAGCATTGTCTTCTGCCTGAAACTTAGAGCCAATTAAAATGTGCTCTTTGGTGCCTTCTAATATCAGTGTGTTAGCCATATGACAAGATGCATTATTAGCGGTAACAGGATCAGTACCCAATTCACTAATTAAAGTTTGATTGGCGGTATAATCTTCATGTTCTTTGTCGCGGGGCACAATTTTATGGCAACTCGCGCATTGTTGTTTATATAACAGCTCACCTTTGGCAGCTTTTTCTGTATCAACAGCAGGGAAGTGCTCTAAAGGCCATTGGGGGGATTTTAATGTTTTTACCCAAGACTCTAAGTTGCCAAGGCCTATCATATCAACGGTTGAACTATAGCGAACATGTTTTCCCCAAAGGCGTTGCCAAAACGGTGCTTCTTTGATTGCAAGCTCACCAAATACTCCCACCACTTCGCCAATATTGCGCACGAGTGGACCAACAATAGGTGTGTTTGGCGCCGATGCATTCCACTGAACCACGTCAGATTGATGTGTTCCCCATAAAAAGGGGTATGATACTGGGCCTGTAGGCGCATTTTTGTTTGTTAAATCATTAAGTGCAAAAGCGGTACCTGCATTTTGTATGTTGCCAAAAGCATCTAGTCGCGCATAACTTGTAAAGTCTTTTGGAAAGTCTTCGGGTAATGCATTTACCTGTTGGCGATCTGCTGTTTGTAATGCAATACTTTGCAAGCGCTTTTTAAGGTTGTTTTTATTACTTGAGCTGTATTTTGAAGCAAGAACATTACGCGCAAAACGATCGAATTTAGCATTATCATTGAGTGTGGTGTTAAGTGCAGCAACTAAGCGATCAAAAAAGAGTACAAAGTTACCTAAAGTGGGCGCGCCATCAACGAGTATTTTTGTACCTTGGTAGTCTACTTGGTTAGTATGACAAGCAGCACAGGTCATACCAACCCAATTTTCACCCGTTGTTTGGTTGCTGTGCAGAGCAAAGCCAATTGGTAACCCGCCCGGGTTTTTTGTGCTGGCTTCGCTTGGTAAATAACGTAAAGACTCCATATGTTCGGTATGACGGAACAGTTGGGTGCTATCAGCTTGCTCAAGCCAAACGAACCAGTTGTAAGGTATTATTTGTGAGCCTTGGTTTGTAAACCAAAAGTTTTCGCTTATTTCTTTACTCCAACCTTGGTCAAGCCATGTACGTTTTGGTACTTTTCCTTTTTCAGGTGTGATTGCAATTGGCTCTGAAGGGGCAGTATGACGATTTGTACTACAGCCTACGATGGCAAAAAGGCCAATAATACCGAGTGTGGTGGCTAAATATAACTTGCTCATTGATATTCCTTGCAACAGTAAATGTAAAATAATAGTTACTTATTGTTGTGTTTGCTATTACAAGGCATTACAAGTTAGGAGAAAATGCAATGTTAGGCAGCATTTGCTGAGCGCTAACATTGCATTGGAGCGTTAGAAGTAGGCGCGAACACCAAGCTTAATGTTGCGTCCAGGAAGTGGGGCTTGATCTTTAATGAACGAACTATGCACAAAGCCTAGTTCGTCAGTGAGGTTGTCTAAATTCATATATGCAACGAAATCAATGCCGCTTTGACTAAAGTCATATTGAACACTCGCATCAACAAGGGTGTAGCCCATTGTGTTGGTTTCATAGGTGGTAATATCATCTTGCTTAGCGTAGCGTGTCACGGTCATGTTGGCTTGAAAACCCTCATAAGCATATTCGTACTTCACGCCTAACTTGTTGCTAGGAATACGCGGTAACGCATTACCATTTTTAAGTTTTGCGCTCAGCGAATCAGCAAACACCTTGAAACGGTTCTTATCATTAATACGATAATGCGCGTCCAATTCTATTCCGTAAAGTTCAGCATCTTGACTGGTAAATTGAAAAACAGGCTGAGACCCTTCATGAAAATGATCTGCCTCTTCAATACCGTGTGCGTGGCTATACATCAAGCCGGTATTCTTTTGATAGTAAAAGTTGTTGATATCGTTATAAAACACGTTAATGGTATAACCAAAATCACCAATGAAGCGACGAACACTCAAATCAATATTGGTTGCGGTTTCTTGTTTTATATCTTCTGGTTCAAAGTGGGCTTCACCGTCTTCTAAGTGATATCCTAACCCTAATTCATAAGTGCTAGTCGCGATGTGTGAACCATTTGATAATAGCTCTGCTGTTAATGGTGCGCGTTCAGAGCGGGAGAGGTTAAGTGCAACATTGTGGCCGTCGACAAACTCGTAAACCCCCCCGATAGACGCACTGATATTGGTCATATCAAGTTGATAATCGACGTCACTTTCAGCATGTTGTTCATGTTCATGTTCATGTTCATGTTCATGTTCATGTTCTTCGTGAGCACTAATTCGACTGCTAAGCTGGTAATCTTCTACTCGTGCACCCAACTCTAATGTAAAGTCACCAAAGTTGCGCTCTTCGAGTAAGTAAAGAGAGTGAATTTTAGTTTGTGTGGCTGGTGTAAACGCTTCTTCACCTTGTGCAGCATAATCACTATCACTGAAATGGTAGCCAAGGATGCCGTGCCAGTTACCTAACTTGTGCTCTAAACTGGCACGTAATTCAGATGACTTGTTAGTGAAAGTTGTGCCAATCTGCTCGCCTTCAATCTCACTGTGTTTATAATCGGTATAGCCTGCGCGTACACTCACTGATTCAATCCATTGGTTGTGCAAAGCGTAATTAAATAGCGCTTGCCAACGGTCTTGTTTTACACGGGCAAATACATTGTCGTCATGTTCATCATGTTCATCATGTTCATCATGTTCATCATGTTCATGGTGCGCGTGGCTATGTGCGGGAATTCCGTAGTCAGTATCAATCCGACCGAAAGATAAGCCAATGGTCATATGCTCATTGACATAGCTTGAGCCAATATTGAATTGCTGAGAGTCAATAAAGGTATTATCTACCTGATTGGCAAATTCAGCATGTTCTTCATGCTCATCCATGTGTTCTTCATCGTGGTGCTCTTCTTCATGATGGTCGTCGTGAGCGTCATGCTCATCATGGTGCTCGTCTTCAGGTAATTTGAAAGTTGGGGTTTCATAGTTGCCACCTTTACGACTTACACCATCAAAGTGAAAGTTGAACCCGTCGTTACCGGTTTCTAGCAGGGCAGCATAAGTGTTGGTATTAGATACGCTGTCATGGCTATATTCAGCAGCACCACTTAGGGTTTCTATTACATCTCTAGGAATACGGTTATCAACCACATTCACGACACCACCAATGGCACCTGAGCCATACAGCAAGGTTGCAGGGCCACGTAACACTTCAATTTGCTGTGCTGATAAACTGTCATTTGTATTAGCATGGTCAGGTCCAACACGAGATGCATCACTGCTATCTAAACCATTTTGCATGATTTTGACGCGCGGACCATCTAAACCTCGGATTATAGGGCTTGAAGAAACTGGGCCAAAATAACTCGAATTGATACCAGGGATGCCTTTTAATGTTTCACCGAGAGTAGGTTTCGCTGCATTTTTTAGCTCATCACCGCCTAACACTGATACCGGTGCTGCCATTTCAACATTGTTTTTATGCAGAGCCGATGCAAACACAACAATGCTATCAACTGCACTTGGGTTGAGTTTTACTGTTACGAAACCATTGTTTTCAGTTACATTAATTCGTTCATCAATGTAGTTGTTTTTTGAGACATGAAGTTGCGAGTTTGCATCAACCGAAATAGTAAAAAGGCCATTTTTGTCAGTGCTGACAGATTGTGACTTACCATGCAAATGAAGTTTAGCACCACTTACAGGTTGGTTATTGTGATCAACTACTTTACCTTTCACATCACCTGCAAATGCATAAGATGAAAATAAAGCGGAAACAATGGCACTGCTAATTAAGGACTGCTTGATCATAATTTTTAACTTGTTCAGAGTATGAGTGTTAGTGTTGTTATAATATAACACCGCATTTTTAATGATTCAACAATGTTATATTGTAACTCTTAATTTTGTTGATAATGTGATCATAACTCCTATAGTTACAGAGAATGTTATATTTTGGGTAATTCTTATGAGTAAACCTTTTGTTTTCAAGGCACGATTGAATGTTGCAGACCTATTTCATCATGCCAACCACCAAGAAGTGTTTACCACTGCATTGCAAAAAGCAGAGACATTAGAGCACTTTGTATTAAAAATGTTAGGGTATTGTGCGTTATCTTATGAACAAGCTGCTTGTCTCAATAATTTATCTGAAAAGCAAAAACCAGACGTCTGGCTAGAAGATAAACAAGGCCATATAACCGTTGCGTTGTTTGCGGGCGTTATGGAGTTAGGCGATATTATTCGCATAGCTAAGCAGTATAAAAAACTTGTGTTACTTATCAAAGAAGATAGCGAGTGGTTTGACTCTGTTAAAGAGCGATTAAGCTACGTAGAAAATACCAGTATTTTTGCGTTGGAAGAGGATTTTTTAGATTCCTTAAGTGAAGCATTGAGCCGGAGTTTGCATTGGGATATTGTTATAGAGCAAAACCAAATTAGTGTGAGCGATAAAACTGAATATTACGAAACCAATGTATTAAAGCTACTTTAGAATCCTTTTCCTGATGTTTTATAAGGGGGTTGAAGAGATACTTTGTAAACTCTCAATATTTGCGAACGAATGATGATATTTTGGTTATTGTGAGTGAAACCAACGCCCTGAATTAAAAAATAGATTATTGAACTAATTTGCCTATTCAGAGCAGTGGTTAATTAAATAGAGTGTATTATAAAAATGCAAAGTGTGTTCACAGCAGGGTGAGCTTTATATTAGTTAAAGGTTTGGTACAGCATAGAAGTATTTCACCATCACGGACAAATGCTAAAGGTTCTTGGTTATAACAAACCTCTCCTTGCACTAGTTTGGCACGACATGCACCGCAAAACCCTTCCCGGCATTGATAAGCGACTTCAATATTAGCTTGCTCTAGAGTATCAAGAAGAGAAGGTGATTGAGCCGCAAAATCTAGCGGCTCAGATTGGTTATTAAGAGTAACCTTATGGCAGTGCTTATCGCTCATTACAAGTCGAAATCACCAAATTCTGCAGCATCAACCTCAGAGTCAATTTGACCAACAAGGTATGAACTTATCTCTGCTTCTTGCGGGGCAACTTGAACGTTATCAGACACTAACCAAGCATTTATCCATGGAATAGGATTACTCTTGTTCTCAAACTGTGTAGGTAGACCGACAGCTGTCATGCGAACATTTGTAATATATTCAACATATTGGCATAAAATATCTTTATTTAAGCCAATCATTGAGCCATCTTTAAATAAGTATTCAGCCCAGTCTTTTTCTTGTTCTGCTGCTTCAACAAACATTGCAATAGCTTGCTCTTGGCATTGAGCAGCAACAATTGCCATTTCAGGGTCATCTTTGCCATCTTGCATGATGTTTAGCATATGCTGTGTGCCAGATAGGTGTAATGCTTCATCACGCGCAATCAGCTTGATGATTTTTGCGTTACCTTCCATTAGCTCACGTTCTGCAAATGCAAATGAACAGGCAAAGCTCACATAAAAGCGAATAGCTTCTAAAATGTTTACTGACATGATGCAAAGGTACAGCAGTTTCTTCAATTCAAACTGGTTTATAACTACCGTTTTGCCATTTATTTCATGCTTACCTTCACCATATAGGTTATAAAGAGAAACCTTCTCGATAAGTTCATCATAATAACGAGTTACAGCATCAGCACGTTGATTAATACGATCATTAGTTACAATGTCATCAAAAATTAACTCTGGTGATTGCGTCACATTACGAATTATGTGTGTGTATGAGCGACTGTGAATAGTTTCACTAAATGCCCAAGTTTCGATCCATGTTTCAAGTTCAGGTAAAGATACGATAGGGAGCAACGCGACGTTAGGAGAGCGGCCTTGTACGCTGTCTAATAGTGTTTGATACTTTAAATTACTTAAGAAAATGTGCTTTTCATGCTCAGGTAAGCCTTGAAAATCTAATCTATCTTTACTTACGTCAACCTCTTCAGGGCGCCAGAAGAAAGATAGCTGCTTTTCAATTAACTTTTCAAAAATAGGGTATTTTTGTTGGTCAAAACGAGAAACGTTGACGGTTTGGCCAAAAAACATTGGCTCTTTTAACTGATCATTATGAGTTCTGCTAAAAGTAGAATAAGACATATTTTATATACTCGATACCAAAAACAGCGGATCTTATGACCCGCTAATACTTATATTTTACAAGCGCCGCCTGCACAATCATCATCTTCCGCTTGTACTTTAAGCTCATCATGTGAGTCAGAAGCGCCATCTCGGGTGTTGTGATAATAAAGTGTTTTTACACCTAACTTATATGCAGTTAATAAATCTTTAAGCAGCAGCTGCATTGGAACTTTGCCACCTTCAAACTTATTTGGGTCGTAGTTTGTATTTGCAGAGATAGTTTGATCGACAAACTTCTGCATAATTCCAACCAAGCTTAAGTAACCATCATTTGAAGGGATATCCCACAGTAATTCATAGCTGTCTTTTAAACGCTCATACTCAGGAACAACTTGTTTTAATATACCATCTTTACTGGCTTTTACGCTGATATGACCACGAGGTGGTTCAATACCATTTGTGGCATTTGATATTTGTGATGATGTCTCTGATGGCATTAATGCTGATAGCGTTGAGTTGCGCATACCATGTTCTTGAATACGCTCGCGAAGACCGTTCCAATCTAAATGGAGGGGTTCTTCACAAATTTTATCTAAATCACGCTTGTATGTATCAATTGGCATAATGCCTTGGGAGTACGTAGTCTCATTAAACAATGGACAAGCACCACGCTCTTTAGCTAACTCATTTGATGCTTTCATTAAGTAAAACTGAATTGCTTCAAAAGTACGGTGTGTTAAACCATTCGCGCTGCCATCAGAATACTTAACGCCATTTTTGGCGAGGTAATAAGCATAGTTAATAACGCCAATACCGAGGGTTCGACGTCCCATAGTTGCATTTTGTGCAGCAGGTACAGGGTAGTCTTGAAAATCTAATAGGTTATCAAGTGCCCTTACGGCAAGTTCAGCTAATTCCTCTAGCTCGTCTAATGATTCGAGCGCACCTAAGTTGAATGCTGATAAGGTACATAGTGCAATTTCACCATCAGGGTCGCTCACATTGTTTAAAGGCTTAGTTGGTAGCGCAATTTCAAGGCACAAGTTTGACTGTCGAATTGGGGCAACCTTTGAGTCAAATGGGCTATGTGTATTACAGTGGTCAACATTTTGCAGGTAAATTCGGCCGGTACTTGCACGTTCTTGTGCAAACATAGAAAACAGCTCAATGGCTTTAATACGCTTTTTACGAATTGATTCATCTTGTTCGTATTGCACGTACAGAGTTTCAAACTTTTCTTGGTCTTCAAAAAAAGCATCATACAGCCCTGGTACATCCGATGGGCTAAATAATGTGATGTAACCATCTTTGATCAAACGTGTGTACATAGTTTTATTAAATTGCACACCATAATCTAAGTGGCGGACACGGTTTTCTTCAACGCCTCGGTTATTTTTTAGAACAAGCAAGTTTTCTACTTCTAAATGCCAAAGCGGGTAAAACAAAGTGGCAGCGCCACCGCGAACACCACCTTGCGAGCAGCTTTTAACAGCAGTCTGAAAGTGCTTATAAAAAGGAATGCAACCAGTGTGATAAGCTTCACCATTGCGAATAGGGCTACCTAATGCACGAATACGGCCAGCGTTTATTCCAATGCCAGCGCGTTGACTTACATATTTTACGATAGCAGATGAAGTTGCATTGATAGAGTCTAAACTATCACCGCACTCAATCAATACGCAGGAACTAAATTGACGAGTTGGTGTGCGTACACCCGCCATAATCGGGGTAGGTAGTGATATTTTAAAAAGTGAGATCGCATCATAAAAACGTTTGACGTAGTCTAGGCGTGTATCTTTTTGGTAATCCGAAAATAAGCTTGCAGCGACCAAAATATACAAAAATTGGGCACTCTCATAGATTTCGCCCGTCACACGGTTTTGAACTAAATATTTACCTTCGAGCTGTTTTACAGCGGCATAACTAAAATTCATATCACGGCTGTGATCAACATAGTCATTAAGTTCATCAAGTTCTTGCTTGGTATAATCAACAAGAAGGTGAGGGTCATAACGTTTGTCTTCAACCATTTTAGTTACATGGTCATATAAATGCGGCGGCTCAAATTGACCATAAGCTTTTTTACGTAAATGGAACACTGCAAGGCGCGCAGCTAAATATTGGTAATCAGGAGAGTCTTTATCTATTAAATCAGCAGCGGCTTTAATAATAGTTTCATGTATATCTTCAGTACGAATACCATCGTAAAACTGAATATGAGACTTTAATTCGACCTGTGATACAGAAACATTATTTAGACCTTCTGCGGCCCAAGTGATCACGCGATGGATCTTATCAAGATCAAGCGGCTCTTTACGGCCATTTCGTTTGCTGACAGATAGCTGTTGGTTCATAGTTGCGCCTGTATTCCTTCGGAATTGTATTTTTGTGGTAAACGCACGGTTCACACTTTGATTATCTATTCACCACTATATATGGTGATAGGCTTACCGTGGATCACAAGATAGTGTGGATTAGCATAATTTGCAATAGAACAACTTGGCTACAATTGTGGATAACTTAGGGATAATCTTCAAGTGTTAGTATTCATTAACCTTTGAGGAATCACTGCTAAAGAAGCCTAAAAAAAATCAACCAAGAAGTCTGGTTTTTTTATCAAATTCAAAAAAAATTCTAACTGATTTTTTTATACGCAATCTGGCTTCCTTTTAGTTACAAGGCACAAGATATAGTGCCTTGTCGAAATCAAAAATACTAGATATGCGAAAATAACGATTCAGGGTTAGTTAAATTTAGATCTGCTTGCCAGCTGAGTGCAGTTGCTTTGCTGGGGATGTAGCCCCACAACGCAGCAACGGATCGCATATTGGCCGCTTTTGCGGCTGCTATGTCTCTTTCTGCATCGCCTACATAAAAACATTCTCTAGGCTTAACTGCTAATTGTTGAGCAACATGCAAGAGTGGTTTTGGTGAAGGCTTTGCTTCATCTAGCGTATCTCCGCAAACGACGACTTCGATATCTTTTAATTCATCTATTAACTTTAACAAGGGTAAAGTTAAGAAGGTCGGTTTGTTGGTCATTATACCAATTTTTATTCCGTTACTACGAAGCATGTCTAATAAAGGGGCGATCCCGTTAAAACAATGGCTATGAACCGCGATGTTTTTTTCATAATAATCAAGCACACTTTGTTTTAGTATGGGTTCGTCATAATCAGTTAGCTTATCTTTAAAGCCAACTTCTAATAACGCTTTAACGCCATTTGATATTGCGGGGCTATAATCTGCTTTTGATACCTCAGGTAGGCCATATAACTGTAAAGTGTAGTTAAGCGCGGCACCCAGATCGTCACAAGTGTCTAGTAGGGTCCCATCTAAGTCAAAAATAACAGCTTGGGTCATGCTAGCTTCTCAAAATGTAAAAGATAATTAACACTGACATCATCAGTTAGTGTGAATGTTTTGCTAATCGGATTATAGCTAATACCAGCACTAGCGCGCACTTTTAGACCGACTTGTTCAGCCCAGTTAATTAGTGTTGAAGGGCGAATAAATTTGTCATGTTGGTGTGTACCTTCAGGCACAATTTTAAGGATTTTCTCTGCGCCAACAATTGCCATTAAATAAGCTTTTGTTGTTTTGTTGAGTGTAGAGAAAAAGACACTGGCACCAGGTTTTGCAAGTTGAGCTACTGCTGAGATAATAGAAGCGGGCTCTGGAACATGCTCTAACATTTCCATGCATGTTATTACATCAAATTCTTCAGGGTGCTGGGTGGCAAAGTCCTCAGCAGGTATTTTTTGATAATCAACTTTTACGCCAGACTCTAAGCTATGTAACTTAGCGACATTTAATGGCTCTTGACCCATATCAATGCCATGAGCCTTTGCGCCTAGTTTAGCCATACTCTCTGTAAGAATACCGCCGCCACAGCCAACATCTAGTACTTTTTTTGCAAATAAACCCTGACATTTATCATTTATAAAATCTAAGCGCAGTGGGTTGATATCGTGCAGCGGTTTAAATTCTCCTTCTGTATCCCACCACCGTTCTGCGATTTGTTCAAACTTTGCAATTTCTTGTGGGTCTACATTTTGATGTTCGGTCATAAAAAACTTCCTCGTTAATCTGAGCGCATTATAAAGGGGGTCAGATTAAAATCACTAAAATTTTGCGCCTGTAAACTGTTTAAAAGTGTGTTAGCATGGCGTTTGAGAATTAATAATAACTTAATCCCTTTGTCACGCGATAGTGTGACATAAAAGGGTTAGACACTGAAGGAAAGTGGAACCGAATGACTGAACTCGCCAATGAAATCCTGCCAGTCAATATTGAAGATGAACTCAAAAACTCGTACTTAGATTACGCGATGAGTGTGATCGTTGGTCGTGCATTACCTGACGTACGTGATGGCTTAAAGCCAGTACACCGTCGAGTTTTGTTTGCCATGAACGAATTAAAAAATGACTGGAATAAGCCTTATAAGAAGTCGGCGCGTGTTGTCGGTGATGTAATTGGTAAATACCACCCTCACGGCGACAGCGCAGTGTACGACACAATAGTACGTATGGCGCAACCATTTTCTTTACGCTACATGCTGGTTGATGGCCAAGGTAACTTTGGTTCTGTAGATGGTGACTCAGCAGCTGCAATGCGTTATACCGAAGTACGTATGGCTAAGATTTCTCACGAATTGTTAGCCGACTTAGAAAAAGAAACGGTCGATTTTGTACCAAACTACGATGGTACTGAACAAATTCCCGATGTATTACCGACAAGAGTACCTGCTTTATTAGTTAATGGCTCTTCAGGTATTGCTGTTGGTATGGCAACGAACATACCTCCTCATAACTTAACTGAGGTGATCAATGGTTGTTTGGCTTTAATCCAAAATCCTGATCTAACCATTGAAGACTTAATAGAGTATATTCCAGGCCCAGATTTTCCAACAGCAGCAATTATTAACGGTAAAAAGGGCATTGAGCAAGCGTATAAAACAGGCCGTGGTAAAGTTTACATCCGTGCTCGTGCTGAAATTGAAGTGGACGAAAAAACGAGTAAAGAAACTATTATCGTCCATGAAATTCCCTACCAAGTTAACAAAGCACGCTTAATAGAAAAAATTGCTGAATTAGTTAAAGAGAAAAAAGTTGAAGGGATCAGCGCGCTTCGTGACGAATCAGACAAAGACGGTATGCGTATCGTAATTGAGGTCAAACGTGGTGAAGTAGGCGAAGTGATTTTAAACAACCTATATGCACAAACTCAGTTACAAACTGTGTTTGGTATGAATATGGTTGCGTTAGACAATAATCAGCCTAAATGCTTTAACTTAAAAGAAATGCTTGAAGCGTTCATTATTCATCGCCGTGAAGTTGTAACGCGTCGTACCGTATTTGATTTACGTAAAGCACGCGATAGAGCACATACCCTTGAAGGCTTGGCGATTGCACTGGCAAATATAGACCCTATCATTGAGCTTATTCGTAAATCACCGAGCCCATCTGAGGCAAAAGCTGCACTAGTAGCTCGTTCTTGGGCGCTGGGTACAGTTAAAGGCATGCTTGAAAAAGCGGGTGAAGATAATGTTGCACGTCCAGATTGGTTAGAGCCAGAACTGGGTATTCGTGACGGTCAGTATTATTTGTCAGAACAACAAGCTCAAGCCATTTTAGATTTACGCTTACATAAATTAACGGGTCTTGAACACGAAAAGATTCTAGCTGAATACCAAGAGTTATTAGAGCTAATCGCAGAATTATTATACATACTCTCCACACCTGAACGTTTGATGGAAGTGATCCGCGATGAGCTTGTGGTCATTAAAGAGACCTATGGCGATGAGCGTCGCACTGAAATTAGTGCAGCCGCGCATGACATTAGTTTAGAAGACTTGATCAATGAAGAAGACGTTGTAGTTACTTTATCTCACGAAGGTTATGTGAAGTATCAGCCTCTTACTGATTATGAGGCGCAGCGCCGTGGGGGTAAAGGTAAAGCTGCTACGCGTATGAAAGATGAAGACTTTATCGAGCGTCTATTAGTTGCTAATACTCATGATACTATCTTGTGTTTCTCAACCGCTGGTCGCATGTACTGGTTGAAGGTCTATCAGTTACCGCTTGCATCTCGTGCAGCACGTGGTAAACCAATCGTTAATTTGTTGCCACTTGAAGCAGATGAGCGTATTACCACAATTTTACCTGTTCGAGAGTACGAAGAAGACAAGTATGTATTGATGGCAACAGCTAACGGCACTGTTAAGAAAACACCGCTTACGGCATATAGCCGTCAACGCGCAAGCGGCATCATTGCTATTAATTTAAATGAAGGCGATTGCTTGATAGGTGCAGATATCACAAATGGCAGTAACGATATCATGCTATTTACTGATCATGGTAAAGTAGTGCGTTTCAATGAAAAATTACGTGACTCTGAAACTGGTGAAGTAAAAATTGACCCTGAAACAGGTGAAGAGCAGCTAGCACTTCGTCCTATGGGTCGTACAGCAACTGGTGTACGTGGTATTAAGATGCCCGATGATGTAAAAGTTGTTTCGCTGATTGTACCTAAAAACGATGGCGCTATATTAACAGTAACTGAAAATGGTTACGGTAAACGTACTTTGCTAGAAGATTACCCAGCTAAGAGCCGAGCTACTCAGGGTGTTGTGTCTATTAAAGTTAGTGAACGTAACGGTAGTGTTGTGGGTGCTGTACAAGTTGAAGATAACAACGAAATTATGTTGATATCTAATCGCAGTACGCTTGTGCGAACACGTGTTAGTGAAGTTTCAACGGTTGGTCGTAATACCCAAGGGGTTATTTTGATTAGAACTATTGACGACGAGCAAGTAGTTGGTTTACAACGTATCGAGGAAATAGCAGTTGAAGAACTTCCCGAAGGTGAAGGTAGTGAATTACCTACATCGGAGGACTCACCAGTGAGTACTGATGACTCACCCAGTGAATAAGTGAAAAAAGCGGCTCCGGCCGCTTTTTTTATAATAAATACTAAGTTGTTTAGGAATGAGGAAAAATGACGGTATATAATTTTTGTGCAGGTCCTGCAATGTTGCCCCCTGAGGTCATGAATAAAGCACAGCAAGAATTTTTAAATTGGCAAAATTTAGGTGTATCAGTGATGGAAATTAGCCATCGATCTGCGCCATTTTTGGCCATGGTAAAAGAGTGTGAAGCAAGCTTACGCCGTTTGATGGCAATCTCAGATGAGTTTGACGTGCTATTTATGCACGGCGGTGGTCGTGGTCAGTTTGCGGCGGTTCCCCTAAATTTACATTTGGATAATGCACCCGGTGTATATATTGAAAATGGTATTTGGTCTACTGGAGCTACCCAAGAGGGAGCAAGGTTTACAACAGTAGAAGGCATCAATGTTCGTAACGATGATAACGGTCAATTTGATATTAAACCAGTCAATCAATGGCTACTGCCAGAGAACGCCTCATTTATTCATTACTGCCCGAATGAAACCATTGATGGTATAGAAATTTTTGATGTACCTAAGCATAAAACTGCTCCGATTGTGGCAGATATGTCATCAATGATTTTATCACGTGAGATAAATGTGGATGATTTTGATGTTATTTATGCTGGAGCACAAAAGAATATAGGTCCGTCGGGCTTATGTATTGTGATAATTCGCAAAACACTGTTAGCCCGCGAAGGTCTTCCTTGCCCATCAATACTAGATTATAAAATTGAAGCTAAACAAGGCAGCATGTATAACACGCCACCAACATTTTCCTGGTATTTAGCAGCTGAAGTATTCAAATACTTAGAAGCGAACGGTGGTGTGCAAGCTATGGAAGTACATAATAAAAACAAAGCAGCTATTTTGTATGACTACATTGATGGGTCAGATTTTTATTCTAATAAAGTAGCAAAACATTGTCGCTCATTAATGAATGTCCCATTTTGGTTAAAAGAAGACAGTCTCAACGCGAAGTTTTTAGCGCAAGCTGAGCAACATGGTTTAGTTGCACTCGAAGGACACCGTTTGGTTGGCGGGATGCGTGCTAGCATTTATAACGCGATGCCAATTGAAGGTATTAACGCGTTAGTATCGTTTATGGAGAAATTTGCAAAGGAGCACAGCTGATGGAGCAATTAACACTAAGGCCTATTTCTAAGGTGTCAGGCTCTGTCACCTTACCAGGATCAAAAAGCTTATCGAATCGCATCTTGCTGCTTGCTGCATTGGCACAAGGCACCACTGAAGTACATAACTTGTTAGACAGTGATGATATTCGTCACATGTTAGGTGCACTAGAGCAAATGGGCGTAAGTGTTACGCTCAATGATGATAAAACGATTGCCACTGTTGATGGCTGTGCAGGTCGACTCACCTCACCAAAAGATGCCCTGTTTTTGGGCAATGCGGGTACTGCATATAGACCACTAACAGCAGTATTGGCTGCTACAGTTGGAGAGTTTGAGTTGATAGGTGAGCCGCGTATGGAAGAGCGGCCTGTCGGGCACTTAGTAGATGCGATGCAAGCTTTAGGTGCGGATATTAAATACTTAAAGAATAAAGACTACCCACCATTGCTGATTAAAGGTAAGGCTTTACAAGGCGGTGAAGTTGAAATTGATGGTAGTATTTCAAGCCAATTTTTAACCGCATTACTGATGGCAGCCCCTTTATTTGCTGGTGATACTAAGATCAGAATTAAAGGAGATTTGGTATCAAAACCTTATATTGATATCACGATTGGTGTTATGGCGCAATTTGGCGTGGACGTCGTAAATGATAACTACCAAACTTTCAGTGTTAAAGGTGAGCAAGTTTATCAATCTCCAAAAAGAGTAATGGTTGAGGGAGACGCATCGTCTGCTTCTTATTTTATTGCTGCGGCTGCAATTGCTGGAGGTGAAGTTGTCATCAACGGTGTTGGGAAAAAAAGTGTTCAAGGTGATATTGGCTTTGCTAATGTAATGGAGCAAGTTGGGGCACAAATTGATTGGTACGATGAGAAGTTAGTTGTCCGTAAAGGAGAACTTCAAGGCGTTGATATAGATGCCAATGCAATTCCTGATGCTGCGATGACGTTGGCGACAGTAGCATTGTTTGCTAAAGGACCTACGGCGATTAGAAATATTTACAATTGGCGAGTTAAAGAAACAGATCGATTAGCTGCTATGGCCACTGAACTGAGGAAGGTTGGTGCAGAAGTGGTAGAAGGCAATGACTTCATCGAGATAACACCGCCGAAAAATATAAATCTAACTGATATCGATACCTACAATGATCATCGTATAGCAATGTGTTTTTCTATGGTTGCAGTGGCTGGTCATACAATAACGATTAACGACCCTGGCTGCACAGCCAAAACTTTCCCAACATATTTTGATGTGCTTACCTCAATTAGTACTTAGTGACACCTAATGAAGTCATGCTGTAATAGTTTAGAGTTGTTTCTAAAATAGCTCTAAACTATTCATTTTAGTACCTATCTAACAAAAAGTTACATGATAATAAGGTAAAATTCATTTAATTTGCGTATAATGCTCGCGATTTATTTCAGGTGAGCATTTCAGGAGGTTTAAATGCCGGCATCTATGCCAGTTATCACCGTCGACGGCCCAAGTGGTTCAGGCAAAGGAACAGTTTGTCGCTTGTTAGCTGAAAAACTAAATTGGGATGTTTTGGACAGCGGAGCAATCTATCGCGTGTTGTCTTTAGCTGCGTTACACCACCAAATTGCTCTTGATAATGAAGAAGCTTTGGTGCCGTTAGCAGCCAATTTAGATGTACAATTTCTCATCGACTCAAGTTCTAAAAAAAGTAAAGTAATTTTAGAAGGGGAAGATGTAAGTAACACTATTCGAGATGAAAAGGTCGGCGCTGCGGCGTCAAAAGTAGCGGCTTTACCTCGTGTTAGAGAAGCCTTGCTCCGCCGTCAGAGAGCATTTAAAAGCGAACAAGGATTAATCGCTGATGGTAGGGACATGGGAACTGTGATTTTCCCTGAAGCCGAAATCAAACTGTATTTGACGGCAAGTGCCCAAGAACGTGCTAATAGGCGCTACTTAGAGTTGAATGCTAAAGGGCTAGATGTTACACTAAGTGGTCTGCTCGAGGACATAAAAGCACGCGATGACCGAGATATGAATCGAAAAGTTGCGCCGCTTGTACCAGCAGACGATGCAATCGTGATTGATACGACAGAACTGGATGCTCAACAAGTATTTTCTAAAATAGTATCAATACTTGATGATGCAGTGGTTTCAGGAAAGCTCGAAAAATCACGTTTAGCCTAAAAATTTATTATGCGCTGGCAGGATGCTGGTGTTTTTTTAACTACCCCATGCAGCATGGTTGCTAATTGGAATATTAATATATGAGACGTATTTAGTATGTCAGAAAATTTTGCGCAGTTATTTGAAGAAAGCCTAAAGGGTTTTGAAGCAGAGCAAGGCTCTATCGTTAAAGGTACTGTTATTTCAATCGAGAACAACATTGTTCTTGTTGATGCTGGTTTAAAATCAGAAAGTGCCATCCCTGCGGAGCAATTCAAAAATGCTGCTGGTGAACTAGAAGTTGCTGTTGGCGACGAAGTAGACGTAGCACTTGATGCAATCGAAGATGGTTTCGGTGAAACTATCCTTTCTCGTGAGAAAGCGAAGCGTCACGAAGCTTGGATCCGTCTTGAAAAAGCGTGTGAAGAGCAAGAGACTGTTATGGGTGTTATCAACGGTAAAGTTAAAGGCGGTTTCACCGTTGAAGTTGACACTATTCGTGCGTTCCTACCTGGTTCACTTGTTGATGTTCGTCCTGTACGTGACACAGCACACCTTGAAGGTAAAGAGCTTGAATTTAAAGTAATCAAGCTTGATCAAAAGCGTAACAACGTTGTTGTTTCACGTCGTGCAGTTATCGAATCTGAAAACTCACAAGAGCGTGAAGAACTTCTTGCAAACCTTGTCGAGGGTCAAGAAGTTAAAGGTATCGTTAAGAACCTTACAGACTACGGTGCGTTCGTTGATTTAGGTGGTGTTGATGGTCTACTACACATTACTGATATGGCGTGGAAGCGTGTTAAGCACCCTTCAGAAATCGTGAATGTTGGCGACGAAATCGCAGTTAAAGTACTTAAGTTTGACAAAGAAAAGACTCGTGTTTCTTTAGGTCTTAAGCAACTTGGCGAAGATCCATGGGCTGCAATTGCAGGCCGTTACCCAGAAGGTGCTAAGCTTTCTGGTCGTGTAACTAACCTAACTGACTACGGTTGCTTCGTTGAAATCGAAGAAGGCGTTGAAGGTCTAGTACACGTATCTGAAATGGATTGGACTAACAAGAACATTCACCCTTCAAAAGTAGTTAGCCTTGGCGATACTGTTGAAGTAATGGTTCTTGAGATTGACGAAGAACGTCGTCGTATCTCTCTAGGTCTTAAGCAATGTATTGCTAACCCTTGGCAAGAATTCGCTCGTCTTCAAAACAAAGGCGACCAAGTTACGGGTAAGATCAAGTCAATCACTGACTTCGGTATCTTCATCGGTCTTGACGGTGGAATTGATGGACTTGTTCACCTTTCTGACATCTCTTGGAACACTCCAGGCGAAGAAGCGGTTCGTGAGTTCAAAAAAGGCGACGAAATCACAGCAATCGTATTGCAAGTTGACCCTGAGCGTGAGCGTATCTCTCTTGGTGTTAAGCAAATCGAAGCTGACCCTTTCAATAACTACCTAGACGCAAACAAAAAAGGTGCTATTGTTAAAGGTAAGGTAACTGAAGTTGACGCTAAAGGCGCAACGATTGAGCTTATCGAAGGTGTTGAAGGTTACATTCGTGTAGCTGACATCGCTCAAGAGCGTATCGAAGATGCAACGACTGTTGTTTCTGTAGGCGACGAAATTGAAGCTAAATACTTAGGTGTTGATCGTAAGAACCGTACAATCAGCCTTTCAGTTAAAGCTATGTTTGAAGCTGAAGAGAAAGAAGTTCTTGAGAAGTTGAAGAAAGAAGAGCCTGCGTTTGAAAACGCAATGGCTGCAGCTTTCAAAAACGCTCAAAAAGACTAATATGCAAGTCTTAACTGGAAGGGCGCTTTAGCCCTTCCTTTTTATATCTAAGGAAACATTATGACAAAGTCAGAATTGATAGAACAACTAGCAGAGCAACATGCTCATATCCCAGTAAAGGATGTAGAGAACTCAGTTAAAGAAATTCTTGAACAAATGGCAGGCTCATTATCAAGCTCTGATCGTATTGAAATCCGTGGTTTTGGTAGTTTCTCTTTACATTATCGTTCTCCTCGCACAGGGCGTAACCCTAAAACAGGTGATACAGTAGAGTTAGATGGAAAATACGTACCACACTTTAAGCCAGGTAAAGAGTTACGTGATCGCGTAAATGAAAGTCTTAAATAAAACCTGATATATGGAGTAACACTTGATCAAGGTAGTTAAAAAAGGATTGGCATTAGCTATAGTTTTATTAGCATTTGTTATTGGAACTCAAAACCCAGAAGTAGTTGATGTTAATTATATTATTGCTAGTAGTACTTTACCCTTGTCAACCTTAATGAGTGTATGCTTTGTTATTGGTGTATTAGTTGGGTGTGTAATTAGCTTTACGGTATTTTCAAAGTTGAAATGGCAAAACTATCGACTGAAGAAAAACAATCGTCGAATGATAACTGACACCGAACGCTGACTATGACTGAGTTGCTGTTTTTATTGCTTCCTGTTGCAGCTGCATATGGCTACGTAATGGGAAAAAATAGTGCAAAAAACCAAGCTCTTGAACTCAATCGCCAAATTACCTCTCAATATAGTAAAGGTCTAAAATTCCTACTTGATCGCGAAGAAGATCAGGGTTTGGAACATCTTATTCAGCTTTTAGAAGTATCTGCAGACTCTGTTGAACACTATCTCACCTTAGCTACTTTGTTTCGCAAAAGAGGCGAATTAGACAGAGCAATAAAAATTCATGAATTATTGCTAAACCAACCAAATTTAAGTGCCAGTGTTATGGCTTCATGTCGCTTGGAACTTGCTAAAGACTATGTACTTGCAGGATTATTAGATAGTGCTGAAGAACACCTCGTTATTTTAGTCAAAAATCATAATGTTGAAGCTTTAGATCCTATTATCAATTTGTACTCACAAATGCGCGAATGGCGCAAGGGTATAAATATGTATGAATCGCATCGTGAGTTGTTTACTAAACCTCAACATTTTGCAGCAATTGCTAATTTTTATTGTGAGGCGGCAATAAATGATGACACACCTAAGTTAATGGAACTGGCGTGTGCGTTTGAGCAAAAAATAATTCGACCGTATTATGAATTGGGTAAAGATGCTTTTGCAAAAAATGACCATGTAAAGGCTATTTATTATTGGCGAAAGTTGGTTGTTAACTGTACTAATACAGCACCACTTTATATTAAAGAATTAGAACAAAGTTACATTGAACTAAATTTAAAAAATCAATTTGATGATCTAATCGAAGAACTGCTTCCACAGGGCGGTGTACTGATACGTATAAAGCACTGCCAATCATTGTTAGAGCAAGGGCAGTTACCTCAAGCAATTGACTTTTTAACTGATAGCTTAAAACGTGAACCATCTATTCGTGGCTTTAGCTTTTTGCTTCAGTTATTGGGAAATAATAATAATAAAATTCAAACAGTGTTGTCAGAAATCGATAAGCTAGTGAAATCTTATATTGCCACTAAACCAGAGTATCAATGCCAGCATTGTGGCTTTAGTAGCCATACTTTGTACTGGTTATGCCCATCATGTAAACATTGGGAAACGATAGGACCAAGTAAAGGACTAGATGGCTATTAACGCGAATTACGTAAATTCTCAGGTCAATTCATAAAGTTTCCGTTATAATACTGCAAAATGTTCGCGCTTCTATATTTCTGAACTGCCGGTAAACTTAGGAATACTATGTCTCAAAATGATACAAAAAAAGTGCTTATCGCATTAGATTATGATGATAGGCAAGTAGCAATAAATTTTGTAAAACAGCTTTCACCCTCAGAATGTCGTTTAAAAGTCGGCAAAGAAATGTTTACCTATTTTGGTCCAGAGTTTGTAAAAGAGTTAATCGAACTTGGGTTTGATGTGTTTTTGGATCTTAAGTTTCATGATATACCAAATACAGTTGCTAAAGCGGTTACTGCCGCAGCTGAGCTTGGTGTTTGGATGGTTAACGTGCATGCAAGCGGTGGTCTTGAAATGATGCAAAAAGCAAAACAAGCATTGAATAACTATGGTGACAAAGCACCGTTATTGATTGCAGTTACGGTGCTAACAAGTATGGATCAAGGGCAGTTATTGCGTTTAGGCATTGAAAAAACACCTCAAGATCAGGTTGTTTACTTAGCTAAGCTAGCCCAAGAAGCCGGGCTTGATGGTGTTGTTTGTTCCGCACAAGAAGCTCAGTTATTAAAGTCTCAACTGGGTGATTCATTTAAGTTAGTTACTCCTGGGATTCGCCCTGCAGGTAGTGATGTTGGCGATCAAAAGCGTATTATGACACCACAAAAAGCTGTAGCTGCTGGTAGTGATTATTTAGTCATCGGCCGCCCAATTACACAAGCAAGTAACCCAGTTCAAACTTTACAAGAAATTAACGCATCCTTGGCGTAACTCTATTTGGCAACAACAATTCTTACCTTAAGGTAAAGAATTGTTGTTGTAATACCAATTCTATTAAACATTGCCCAATCTAGCGAGCTAAAAGACTCATTCACTGTGTTAAAAATGACTTATGTAGAATAACGACATACCGAAATTTTTTCTGGTTACTAAGCCTTTGATCTATCTTAATATCTGATCATTTATTTAATGCAATTGATATAAATCATGAAAACTGTAAATTATCCAAGACGAAAGTCTTAACCTACCTTTAACCGCTCACTATTTATACTCCACTCATCAGTTAGTGGAGAAGTGTTTGATGTTTTTAAATTACCTTGAAGTACCGATTTATTTAGTAAGCAAGCTTAGTTTTATTGTTAGAGGTAATCTAACATGAGATTTAAACTATTAAGTGTGATGCTTAGTATTAGTGCATTTTTTTGTGTTGTTGTATATAACCAAGTATTCAATGCAGAAAAGTCTAATCCAGAAACCAAATTGATTTACACAAGTATAAATAGCACGATGGATTTAGCACCCCAAGTTGAAATTTTAGAAGTATCTGCGAGTCAATATGCGCCAACAGTAATCGGGTTTGGAGAAACTAAAGCAAAGTTTGAACTAGAAATAAAAAGTGAAATCAGTGGCAGAATTATTGACATTAGCGATCGTTTTGTTACTGGTTCTCTAATTACTCAAGGTAGTGTTATTGCAAAAATTGACGATATAGCATATTTAGTTAATTTAGCACAGGCTAAAGCAAGTAGAGCTAAAGCGTTACTTAATTTGCAAGAAGAAAAAAGACAAGGTGAGGTTGCCTACAACGACTGGCTCAGAAGTAAAGATGAAGGTCAAAAAGCGACGCCTCTTATCTTGAGAGAACCACAATTGGTAGCTGCAGAAGCAGAGTTTGACTATTGGCAACTTGCTGTAACAAAAGCACAAAAAGAGCTTGAAAAAACTAAAATTAAGGCACCTTTTGATTCTATTGTGGTGAGTTCACTTATACAACCAGGTAGTTATATTCAAATCGGGTCAGCAATGGGGAGACTTTATAGTACTTCAAAAGCTGAAATAAGCGTGCCTTTGTCAGAACTACAGTGGCAACAGTTGTCAAAACTCTTGTCTGACAAAGCTCAGAATATGACATGGCCTGTTACTATTTATAGTACTACAAACTCTTTAACTTTTTGGCAAGGCAAGGTTGAACGTATAGAGCGTCACTTTAACGATGATACGCGTCAACGTTCGGTAATTATAAGCGTTGAAAACCCCTTACAACAAGATATACCAATGTATAGTGGCACCTTTGTTAAAGTGATTATCAAAGGTGAATCTCACGATTCATTATATCAACTTCCTGCATCGGCGGTATCTCAAAATGGCGATATTTGGTTAGTTGATGACAAAAGCAAGTTGAAAAAACAGACGATAAAAAATGAGTTTGCACAGAACGGCTATATCTATATTAAATCCATCAATGACAGCCCTGTAAAAATTGTTAAACGCCCCCTTAGTCACTTTAAGCAAGGGATGCAGGTGTTGGCAATTAAAGGAACATTACTATGAATGGAACAGACTCTGATAAAGGTGTAATTGCTTGGTTTGTTTACAACCCCGTAGCGGCAAACCTACTTTTTTTAGCTGTTATTGCCATGGGGTTGTTGTCAATAAATAGTTTACGCAAAGAGGCATTCCCTAGCTTAGAACCAGATACGGTATCAGTGTCTGTAGTGTTTGAAAGTGGTGAACCTGTACAGGCTGAACAGGGAGTAGCCATTAAAATCGAAAATGCGCTGCAGAGTGTTGCAGGTATCAAGCGCATAACCACAACCTCTAATGCACAAGGTGCTTATGTTAATATCGAGATGGAAAATGGTTATGATATAGAGGCGCTTTATCAAGATATAAAATCTCAGGTAGATGCAATTAACAACTTACCAAAACGCTCTGAGCCCCCAGTTATAACTAAAGCCACACGTCAAGAGCATGCTTTATGGTTACAATTGTATGGCGATGTAGACCGTCAACTACTTGATACTTGGGCTATCCGTCTGAAAGAAGCGCTGATGTCGCAAAGTGCAATTAAAGATCTAGAAATAAAAGCAAAACCACAGTGGGAGATGTCTATAGAAGTAGATGAAGCAAAATTACAAGCTTATAACATTAGTATAAATGACATTGTAGAGGCAATAAATCGAGAGTCATCATATGAGATAGGTACTAGCCTCTATGATGAAGATAAATCAGTCAGACTTAAAGTTTCAGAGCAAGCTTATGATGTTGCTGACTTCAAAGCTATCGTTATTAAAAGTTTCAAAATGGGAGGGGAAATAAAACTTAACGACATTGCAGTTGTTAAGTTTGAGGCTGCAGACAGCTCATACAACTTATCTCGTTACAATGGCTATAATGCGGCTGCAATAGAACTTGTTATGGATGACAATGGAGACGTAGTTGATATTGTTGAGCAAGCAAATCGTGTGGTAGAAAAATGGCAGGCAGAGTCATATTTGCCCAAAGGGCTTATGATCACGAGTTGGTTAGATAAAAGTACACTCATCACTGAGCGGTTATCGCTACTTGTAAAAAATGCATTGACAGGTGTCGCCTTGGTATTTTTTATACTTGCATTGTTTTTAAATTTGCGAGTTGCATTTTGGGTTGCGATGGGATTGCCATTTGTGTTTTGTGGCACATTATTTTTTATGACGGAGAGTTTCGCTGACCTTAGTCTTAATGAAATGACAACTTTTGGCTTTATTATGGCACTAGGTATCGTGGTTGATGATGCAGTTGTAATTGGTGAGAGTATTTACCACACAAGATCACACAATGGAGATCACATTAGCAATACGGTTTTAGGCACTCAAAGGGTTGCAACCGCGACTATGTTTGGTGTGTTAACAACGGTGGTGGCATTTACTGCACTGAGTAACGTACAGGGACGATTAGGTCAAGTATATGCTCAGTTTGGTACTATCGTTGCAATAGCCTTAGTGTTATCTTTAATTGAGTCAAAACTTATTTTACCCTCTCATTTAGCATATTTGGATACGTCCAAACCTTCAAAACTAGGCGCTTGGCAGCAGATTAGAAAATATGCAGACACATTACTGAATCAATTTAACGACAGAATTTATCTTCCCACATTAAAATACGCACTGAACAATTATATCAAGATCACAGGTATATTTTTAAGTGTGATGGTGGGGGTTCTATTTTTGCCGTTTAGCGGCGCTGTAAGGGTTGCATTCTTTCCTGATGTTCAAGGTGATACAGTTAGTGCCAGCATTACAATGTATAGTGATGCAAGTTCAGGGCAAGCATATCAAAATCTTCAAGTGTTGGAGCTGTTAGCGATAAAAGTAGACAGTCAGCTTCGTAAAAAATATCAGTTACAAGATGACGTGACTAATAATTCATATATAAGCAGTATACAAGTTTTGGCCGAAGGAGCATCACAAGGTTCTGTTACTTTAGAACTCAATAAGCAAAATGATTTTAATGCCAGTGAGTTTGCACAATTGTGGCGTAACCATGTTGGTACACTTGAGGGGGTCAAGAAGACTAAAATATTAGCCAAACGTGGCATGATTGATAACTTTAACATGCAACTTAACTCGAATAACGTTGTTTCTCTATATGCAGCGGGAGCCTATTTACTTGATATAGTACAATCCATAGAAGGCACCAGCGGGATAGATCATAATATGGATTTGGGGGAATCACAGTACTATTTTGAGCTTAATGAACAAGGCCGCGAACTTGGTTTAGATACTAGGGCCCTTTCCACTCAGGTCCTCAATAGTTTTGGAGGGGATGTGGTTCAGCGCTTTCAGCGCGGTGGCAATGAAATCAAAGTCAGAGTGCGCTACCCAAAAAACAAACGTAAAACTCTCGCTGATATTAAAGCTGCTTTTGTTAGAACGCCGTCTGGAATTACTTTGCCATTAAGTGATATAGCTAATGTACATACCCAATACCAAAGTGCTGAAATTACGCGTATTGCTGGTAAGCGCTCGATATATATTAGTGCTGTGATAGATAAAAACGTTATATCACCTCGCGACATCATTACGCGTTTGCGTCAGTCGACTTTGATAGAGCTTACAGAACGTTACCCTGACGTTAAGGTTGAGTTTGCAGGGGAGGCACAGCAACAACAAGAAACAGGCAGTTCAATGATACAGATGTTTGCGCTCGCCTTATTTGCAATTTATGCGTTGTTGGCTATACCGCTTAAGTCCTATGTACAACCAATGATAATAATGGCTGTAATTCCGTTTGGTGTGGTAGGTGCCATTTTGGGACATTGGTTTAATGGGCTTACGTTAAGTATATTGTCTTTAAATGGTATTTTAGCGTTAAGTGGTGTTGTCGTGAACGATAGTTTGTTGTTTGTATCGCGCTATAATCAACTGATGAAAATAGGAAAGTACGATATAAAAGAAGCAATTATAGAAGCTGGCCAATCTAGGCTTCGAGCTATAATATTGACGTCAGTAACAACTTTTGCAGGCTTATTTCCGCTATTAAGTGAGACATCGTTACAAGCTCAGTTTTTAATACCAGCAGCAGCAGCGTTAGGTTATGGCATCTTGTTTGCGTCATTCATTACTTTATTACTGATACCCACGCTATTATTAATACAACAAGATATCACGTGCTTTTTTAATCGAAGCATAAAACGTATCTGGCGTAAAAGAGAGCCAAACGAAGTTGAATGTACACAGGCGATGAGTAAGGAGCAACGGGATGGCACATAATAATCTAACTATTTTATTAGTTGAAGATGACCGTGACCTAGCAGCAACCGTGATAGATTATTTTGCACTTGAAAATGTGCACTGTGACCATGCCAGTGACGGTGTGCTTGCGTTAAATTTAGTTTTAAGGCACAGCTATGATGTGATCATTCTTGATTTGAATTTACCACGAGTTAATGGATTGCAGGTATGCGAGCAAGTCAGGCATAAAGGCATTGATACACCCATATTAATGTTAACTGCAAAAGACACATTAGAAGATAAGCTAATAGGGTTTGAAAAAGGAGCCGATGACTACATGGTTAAGCCTTTTGCGATGCAAGAATTAACCATACGAACCCAAGTTTTAGCAAAGCGAAAGAGTGGGCAAGTTGCTAAGTTGACAGTGGGCGATTTGCAATTGGATGTTAAACAACAAGAAGCTTATCGAGCGGGTGAATTATTGAGCTTGTCTCCTATAGGTACAAAAATTCTAGAGGCACTTATGCGTGAAAGCCCAAATGTGGTATCACGTAAAAAGCTCATTCAAGCTGTGTGGGCAGAAGACCCACCAGATAGTAATAGCTTAAAAGTGCATATGTTTTATATTAGAAAACAAGTAGATGCAGAACATAGTCAAAAATTAGTCCATACAGTTGCGTCAAAAGGGTTTGCCATTAAGCAAATGAACAGTAATGAAGATACGAATTAGTTTACGTATATATGTATTAATGGCAATGCTGCTTACAGGCACCAGTAGTATTGTGTTGCTGTCGGCATTAAGTATGCAGTACTTTACAACGGGAATGGATGTAGCTATGCAAGGAGGCATGTATGCACAAGCACAGCAATATACGGTCACCAATGGTACGCCAATTAAAAGCCAGCAATATGTTATTGCGTCTCAGTGGCAAGATTTGCCTGAAAATATCAAAAGTCATTTTAATAAAACAGATCTGCCACTCAATACACTAAAGAAGCACATGGTAGGTGGAACTTGGTTTACACCACCAAAAGCAGGCTTTTTTGTCATTAAAGTACGAAATAAAACACAGACTGTATATGTATCAAGCATATTTATACCTGATGAACGAATGCTCATGCTCGCTCCTGAAGTTCCTCATTTTGTTATAATTATAGTCATTGCTATTTTATCAATTTTAGCTTTTGTGGTGATTTTAATGGTAGTTCTGAAAAAAGTAACAAGACCGGTAGAGCGTTTAAAAGTTTGGGCGGGGCAACTTGAGAGAAATAACTTAAATCAGGTTATTCCTGATTTTCGCTTTAGTGAGTTAAACTCAATTGCACAAATGGTCAGTGACAGCTTGCATTGCGTTCAGCAAAGCGTAGAGCGAGAACAAAAATTTTTGGCTTATGCAAGCCATGAATTGCACACGCCAATTGCAGTTATCCGCTCCAATACGGATTTGTTATTGAAGTTGGTAAATGGTGATTTTGTAAAAGAAAAACAATTATTGGGCCTAGAGCGTATCGAGCGTGCTGTACTAACAATGGGGGCACTCACTGAAACTTTACTTTGGCTTAACCGTGACGACACAATGGCGGTTACCGTTACAGATCTTTGTTTAGCAAAGCTAGTTAAAGAGGTTGCATCTGAACTAGATTATCTCGTCAAAGATAAGCAAGTCGAAGTTCGTATTAATACCGATAAGTGTATTTATCCATTACCTGAAACAGTATGCCGTATAGTTTTGAGTAATATTATTAGAAACGCATTCGTGCATACTAACCACGGACTTGTCATCATAAATCAGTCAGGTCATGAGGTAACGATCACTAACGTTGATACCGCGCCTATATATGAATCAAACGAACTTGGCTTTGGACTTGGTCTTGAACTGACTCAGCGTTTAACATCACAATATAGCTGGTACTATTCAAGTAAAGAAACAAGCTCTGGACGACATGTATACTTAGACTTTATACCCATAAAAGGTCACTAATGTGGCGTTTATCATCACACTAAAATAGCAGTTGATTGAGTTGTTTAGTACTTATATTCGGAAAATCCATGCGGTATGAATACTGGTGATAAAGTGTGGAGAATACCGCACTTTTAGAGAGCTTATCTAATTGCGCGAGAAATTGTTTTGCTGAATGAGTGCTGCGTTTACAGCATTGCTGATATTGTCGTATTACATCGGCAATTGTTTTGTATTTACCTGTGTGTTTTTTTAGTTCTAACTGTGCATGGATAAAAAAAGCCACACCACTCCAATATACACGCTGTTGCGCCCCTAGTGCCCACATGTTGTTAGCTACTTGATTCAAAGGGCCTTTTATTCTATTTGTTTGTTGCTGGCCTCGTTTTAATCCTGCTTTAAGCCGGGCTTTAAATTCATTATGATTAATGATGCCGTTTTCTAACATAATGATATTTTGCAAGTAAGTTGCTAGGCCTTCACTTAGCCAAAAGTCTTTATAGGCAAATAAAGGATGATATAGGTGCGAAAGTTCATGATACAGACTCCAGTCATATATTAATGCTTTTTCGCTGGCATAACGGTGAAAATGTAATTCAATAGCATCATAAATATTATCATCAATACCTCGTTTTACACTTGCCCATGGCACTGGCTCAAAAGCAAAATAACGCGGTTTTAAGATAACGGGCAGAGTTTGCTGTGTGAGTGGCCCAAGTGTTTTAAAGGTACTGTTTATGCCATGAGCAACCCAGTTTTTTACTTTATTCTGTTGAGGAGTATTTAGTTTTTCTAAGTTTACATATGTTACTTCAAATGCAAGAGAGGTTTTGATTGTTATGCTTAAAATCAAAACAAGTAAACCGTACATGTACATATATTTCTACTTCATTGTTCGCTGTGTTTTATAGTAGACCGTAAAAAATCAAAACAATTACACACGTTACTGTAATTGTTGAAATTAACTCAAGTGAGTTGTTTGGCTATTTATGATTTACTCAATTTTAATTAAGTACATAAACATGATGAGAAAAATAATGAAAAAAGAAAGTATTTTATTAGTCATACTACTGTATTGCACACAAAGTGAGGCAAATCCATTACTAGGTACTTGGCAGTTTGTGGAGGGTAAATATGCAACCCAGAGTGGTTATGTAAGTGCGAAAGCACCAAGTTTAAGTTCAGTGAAAGTAATTTCGCCAACGCACTTTAGCTACATAACACAAAAAGACGGTGATTTTTTATATGCTGGGGGTGGGCCTTACAAACTTGATGATAAATATTTCTATGAGACCTTCGCGTATGGAAATGTTCCTTCTTTACAGGGTAAAACAATGGCATTTAGCTATAAAATAGAAGGTCAATTATGGCATCATACATTACATGAAAATGGCAAGCTTGTTGAAGCAGAAATATGGGAAAGAGTAAGCAATTGAAATTGATGAACTATATCAATTATGCTGATAATGGCGTGTTGACTATCGAAAAAACCGCTATGGCACAACCCAAAAGCCATGAAGTGCTCATTAAAGTTGCAGCTTTTGGTGTAAACCGAGCTGACTTATTACAAAAGCAAGGTAAATATCCGCCACCTGAACATGACAGCCTGATCCTTGGCTTAGAGGCTGCTGGTATTGTCGTTGAATGTGCTGCGCCATCACAATGTCAGTGGCTCAATAAAAGGGTGTTTGGATTAACGCAAGGCGGCGCTTATGCTGAATATGTGTGTATTGATGCACAACAGCTTATGCTAATACCTGATGATGTGACTTTTGAAGCTGCAGCAAGTTTTGCAGAAGTTTACCTAACGGCTTTCGATGCCGTTGTGCGAACCGGTCAACTGTGTGCCGATAACGTTCTTTTAGTGCATGGTGGAGCGTCAGGAGTTGGCAGTGCGGCCATTCGTTTAGGTAAAGCATTAGGTGCATATGTGATTGCTACCCAAAGTAGCGAAATAAAGTGTCAATATGCCAAGCAGCTTGGTGCAGATTTAGTGATTAATTACAATAGGCAGTGTTTTTCACAAGTGATGAAATCCCGAGGTTTGTATGCAAATGTGATTATCGACCCAATTTCAGGCGAATATGTTGATAAAAATATTAAAGTTGCAGCCATGGACTGCCATTGCATTGTGCTGGCAATGCTCGGTGGTCGTTACAGTGAACTGGATATGGCAAAAGTACTCTCAAAACGTGTTCATTTACATGGCTCAACATTGCGAAATAGAGCACTTGAATACAAACGACTGCTAGTGGCTGATTTTATTTCGCGTTTTGGTACACAGCTTTTTACTGAAACCATGCGCATTCCTATACATAAGTCTTTCGCATTCAGCGAAATTGAACAAGCACATGCAATGCTACACAATAATGAGAATATGGGTAAAGTAATAGTGTCAATATCGTGATAAACATGGCGAAAATCAGCTGTGTATGTATAATGTATTCCAAATGCAATTTTAGAGACCGTTATGGCAATTGAGCATAAAACGCGCACGCAATTAGTTGCGGAAGCGATAAGAGAAAAAATTCTATCTGGAGAAATAAAGGCAGGCGAGCCTTTGCGTCAGGCAGCACTTGCTGACGAACTTAATGTGAGTCGTATCCCTGTTAGAGAAGCTTTATTGCAATTAGAGTCTGAAGGGTTAGTGAATTTTGAGGCACACAAAGGTGCGACAGCAACGCAGTTGAGTGCCGAGCAAATAGATGAAATATTTGATTTGCGAGCCTTGTTGGAAGCTGAACTTTTAAGTCACTCAATTAATAACTTAACTCCAAGGGATTTGCTTGAAGCCGAAGCGATTCTATTTGACCTTGAAGAAGCAACCGAAGCAGGTGATACACAATCAGCAACAGGCAAGCTTAATGCCCAATTTCACTCCAAGCTTTACAGTAAAGCACAGCGGCCACAAACGGCTGAATTAGTTGATGTATATAGTAAAAATTCAGAGCGTTATGTTCGAATGCATATTTTATTGGCGGGTGGCATCAAAACAGCACCTGAAGAGCATCGAACATTACTGGAACTATGCAAACGTAAAGAAGTTGAACAGGCTTGTGTGTTTTTGAAAAAGCATATTACGGGTGCTAAGGATGATATTAAACAATTGCTAATTAAGATTGAGCAGGGTGAAAATTAGATTTTGAATATTTAATATTGTATGCAATTTATTTTTGCGTTATGTTATTGTTCTAATACTAAAGGCAATAACATAACGTATCTATGGACTTTATCTACCTTTCTAAATTTAAGGCTTTTCATTTATCCATTAATAAATGTGGCCTTCAAAGTATTATCATTCTAGGTGTTAATAATATCCGCTACTTGTGCGGTTTTTATAGTAATCCCGCTTATCTAATAGTGACCGTTTCAGGAAACTTTTTAACCACTGAATACCGATATAATGAACAAGCAACCTATGAGTCGCACCAAGGCAGAATTATGTATAGAGTTTGAGAAAATCAACCTTTAGGACGGTATAGTATCTAATTTATCAGCATTAGAGCCACAAGATATGAAGCGGTTAAGTCACTGTACAAATGTGCTATGAAATCAGTTATGAGTTTAAGCATGATCAATTGTTATTCATTATTTGTATTGCTGAATAGCTACGTGCACTAAGAGCATAAAAGGTCAGTTATATCAATTTTATTAAAATATTAATCATTCTAGTGAGCTAAATGCCTTATAAACTACGTTAAAAATTACTTATGTAGAATAATTACATACCGAAATTTTTGTCTGGTAACTAAGTCATTTATCTGTCGCAACGTCTGGTCATTTATTTAACTCAATTGGTATTACCTAAAAACAGCAACATATTTTTATTGTAATAAGGAAAATAAATGCAAGTTATAACCGAAGAGCAAGTACATCGATGCTTAAGTTTCAAAACACTTATTGAGTCACTTAAACTTGGCTTTTCTATGCCAGCAGGCACGCCCCCACGACATGTTTATGAACTTGACTCTAAAACTCATGATGCTTTTGCTGTATTGCCCGCTTGGAACGAGCAATATATTGCAGTGAAAGCATTTACATATTTCCCTAATAATGCTGAACTAGGCTATAAAAGTTTATATTCAAAGCTAATGCTATTTAAACGCGACTTTGGTGAACCTTTAGCACTTATCGATGGTTCTAGTGTAACGCTTTGGCGCACCGCTGCTGTATCGGCACTTGCAAGCCAGTATTTGTCTCGAACAGATGCGCGACATTTGGTTTTTTTTGGTTCAGGCAATTTAGCCGAATATATGATTAAAGCGCATATAAGTGTTAGGCCGATTGAAAAAGTAACAATTATTGCCAGAAATACTAAAAAAGCAGAGCAACTGTGCAGCTGTTTATCAACACAATACAAAGATGTTGAGTTTTTTTTGGGTGTCTCTGATGAACAAACACTAGCAAGCGCAGATATTGTGAGTTGCGCAACCGGTTCAGCAACGCCTTTGTTTGACGGAGCTTGGCTTTCACCGGGCGCACATATCGATTTAATTGGTAATCACCATAAAAATGCCAGAGAGTGTGACAGTGCCACAATCACGCGCTCAGCCGTGTTCGTAGATAGTAAAGTGAATGTACTAAACGAAGCTGGAGAGTTACTGATCCCAATTTCTGAGGGTGAATTTGATGCGCGCAATGTGGTCGCGCAACTCAGTGAAATGAACCAATTAAACTACGTAAGAGATAAAGAACAAATTACTTTATTTAAGTCAGTTGGCATGGCGCTTAGTGATTTACTATCGGCTGGGCTTGTATATAGGCTGAACTGTTAGTGATTATTTATGGCACTTTAGCCCTGCTGTTAATAATAAATATATATGTACTTTTAAGATATAAAATAAAAAAGCGTACATGGCGACAAGTTCAAGTTGAAGGTATAACAAGAGTTAAGCAGCATACAGTTGGATCACTCGAGGTATTAGCACAGTCAAGTATATTGATTGAATTTACTTATCAAGGTGAGAAACATTGTTGTCAAACTGCTTTTAGGCCGAGTTTATACGAGTCATTTTTAGCAAAAAAGGCAACTTTTATATACATTGACCCGCACAATCCTGAGCAATGTTTACACAATGCACAAACTAAGTGGCGCTATATCAAGTTATGGCTGTTTTTGACCTTTTTAGTGCTTGGTTGTGTATTTATTCGGTATTGGTGAGTAATTAAAAATTTGTGTAATTAGGTTCAGTGATTGTTCTATTGATAGAAAGTTTTTTAAAGTAACGTTATAAGCCATTATTATAATTAAATTGTAATTAAGGATGAAAATGCGGTGGTATTATTTATCGGATTTGATAGAACTTTAACAATACAACAGGCTTCACAAACGATGATAAGGCCAATTGCACAGGTATAAGTTAATACCTTATTAACTGGCCAATCAAAGTTAAATAGTCACAGTAGTATCAATGGCTACGGTGACTATTTATTACATGGTATTATATTCATCTTCCCAGAAAAATTTTTCTTCGCCAAAGGCCGGTTTTAAATCATTTAGCCACATAGCATGTTCATCAAACTTAGCAAAGAATGGGCGTTGAACCCAGTCAGGGTTGCGTGCTTGAATAAAGCGCAGTGCAAATACCTTTTCGCCATGAATTTCGGTCACACCTGAAACCTCAACTTTACCTGGGCCTGCGCTCATTGAAGGGCCACGTACCGTTCGGCTAACACCTGATACGTTTTTATAGGCTTCACGGAAAATTTCCCATGTTTTATAAAGTGGTAATTCAAAGTAGCGTTTAGCGCCTGTATCACGCTCGATAAACATGTAATAAGGGATCATGCCCATTTGCGTTTGCTCTTTCCACATCTCACTCCACATAAGTGGGTCTGTATTAATATTATTGAGCAAAGGTGCTTGCGTTCTGATCTGAGCACCCGTTTTACGAATAAGACGAATGGCTTCTTTGGTGATATCAGTACGTAACTCTTGTTTGTGGTTAATATGCGCCATGATTGAAACATGTTTACCTGCATCCACAAGTTCTTTAATAAGTATTAAGAGTTCCTTTGCATCTGGATCTGTGACGTATCTAAATGGCCAAAAAGTGAGGGATTTAGTGCCGATACGAATGGTTTTAATATGATCAAAACGCGGCTCTTTTAGTGCTTCTAAATACTTACGCAGCTTAACTGTGCGCATCACCATCGGGTCACCACCGGTCATCAGCAAGTCAGTGACTTCTTTGTGCTCAGCTAAGTAATTATGTAGTAGGTCTTCATCATTGTTGTTAAAACGGGTTGCTTTACCTACAAACTGTGCCCATCTAAAACAGAAAGTACAATAAGAGTGACAGTATTGCCCTTGAGATGGGAAAAACAATACGGTCTCTTTGTATTTGTGCTGAATGCCCTCAACTCGCTCACCATCATACTCGGGTACATTCTTTTCCATTTGACCGGCAGGATGAGGGTTAAGCTTGTGGCGAATTTCAGTTGCTAAGTTAAATACCTCTTCAGGCGTATGCTCACTCTTTAATAAGGTGGCCATTTGCTCATATGACTCATCGTCAAGCATTCCGCGTTGTGGAAAGGTAAGCTGAAAGACAGGATCATTTGGTACTTTGTGCCAATCTATTAGCTCTTCAATAACAAAGTTATTAACGCGAAATGGAAAAACATTAGCAACGACCTTCATCTCAAAGCGCAAATGCTCAGGAAGTTTATCGAGTTGTTCGATTTTATCAATTTGACGGTGTTGATAAACGGTAAACCTTGGCGCTTGATATGCCTGTGCAGGCTGTAACTGAACGGTTTGTTGCATAATTCCTCGTAACTTTACTAACTAATATTGCAAAAGCGACAAATTATAACAGGTTTTGTTTCAAAATGACGACCTTTGTAGTTGAATTGGCAACAATGACATAAAATATTAATAAAATGCTGAGCAAATTCACTCAGCAGGCTATTAATATGCTTGTTGGTCTATCGCTTGATATATTGCATCAGCCAAAAGCTCTATGTCGTCATTTGAAGTAACGTAAGGTGGCATAATATAAATGAGCCTACCGAATGGCCTGATCCAAACGCCTTTAGTGATAAAAAACCGCTGTATTTTTGCTACATCGACGGTGGCGTTTATTTCAACAACGCCAATTGCGCCCAGTATCCGCACATTATTAACGGCATTTAAGCTTTCACAACGCTTAAGTGCTCCCATCGCCGTGTTTATGCGTTTAATTTGAGCTTGCCAGTCATTTTCAAAAAGTAGGTCAATGCTTGCGCATGCAACAGCACATGCGAGGGGGTTACCCATAAATGTGGGGCCATGCATCAGCACGCCAGCTTCGCCTTCACTGAGCCCGATGGCAACTTTTTCATTGGTTAAGGTTGCCGATAGAGTCATCGTGCCACCGGTCAATGCTTTACCAATACACATGATATCAGGGGCAATATTGGCATGTTCACAGGCAAATAGTTTTCCGGTTCGGCCAAAGCCTGTTGCAATTTCATCGAGAATGAGTAATACATCATATTTATCGCACAGTTGTCTTAGCTTGGATAAATAAGCTGGATTATAAAAATTCATACCACCGGCATTTTGGACTATTGGCTCAATGATAAATGCTGCGACCTGTTGGTGATGAGCAGCAAAGGCACTTTCGAGTGTTTCGAGTTCATCTTGATCAATAGTGTCTCCAAATTTAGCCTTTGGCGCATCCACAAAAATATGTTCAGGCAAAAATCCTCGGTACATGCTGTGCATTGAATTAATAGGATCGCATACACTCATCGCGGCAAAGGTATCACCATGGTAGCCTTTATTTGCAGTCATAAGCTTGTTTTTGCCATGCTCGTTTTTACTAATCCAATACTGTAATGCCATTTTTATCGACACTTCAACACTCACTGAACCGCTATCGGCAAGAAAGACTCTGTCTAGTGTTTCAGGTGTAATAGTAATTAGCTTTTTACAAAGTTCTACAGCAGGGGCGTGGGTAATCCCGCCAAACATGACATGGCTCATGGTATTAGATTGCTGATGAATCGCCGATATAAGAGTTGGATGATTATACCCGTGAATTGCGCTCCACCAAGATGCCATACCATCAATCAATATTTCGCCTGTATCAAGGTGGATTTTGTTTTTGTCTGTATGAGTCACACCGTATGATGGAAGAGGGTTGAGCATAGAGGTATATGGATGCCAGATATGTTTCTTGTCAAAATTTTTATCAATAGTGTTATTTTTGGTCACTGGTAAACCCCGGGTAACTGGTTGGCGTTGACAATACTACATCAGGAAGTAGACTAAGCCAATCAACGTCAAGTTAACTGCATTATTTTTGAGCAGAATCATATAAAAAAGAGAATAGAATATGGCTACAGTTCGTCACGATTGGACACATGAAGAAGTAAGAGCATTGTTTGAAATGCCGTTTAATGACTTGCTATTTAAGGCGGCCAGTATTCACCGTGAGAACTTTAAACCCAATGAAGTGCAGATTTCAACTTTGCTCTCCATCAAAACGGGTGCTTGTCCAGAAGATTGTAAATATTGTCCGCAATCAGGACATTATAAAACGGATCTTGAACGAGAGCGTTTAATGGAAGTTGAAAAAGTGGTAGAGCAAGCACGTTTAGCAAAACAAAAAGGCGCGACTCGTTTTTGTATGGGTGCTGCGTGGTCAGACCCTAAAGACAGAGACATGCCTTATATCTCAAAAATGGTTAAAGAAGTAAAGGAGCTTGGCTTAGAAACTTGCATGACTTTGGGTATGCTAGACAATGATAAAGCCCATGCTTTGTCAGATGCAGGGTTGGATTATTATAATCATAACTTAGATACTTCGCCTGAATACTATCAGCAGATAATTACCACAAGAACCTATCAAGATAGGCTCGATACTATCGACAATGTGCGCGATGCAGGTATGAAAGTATGTTCCGGTGGTATTGTTGGCATGGGTGAGCAGGCAGCTGATAGATTTGGTTTGTTAATGCAATTAGCAAATTTGCCTCAACAACCGGAAAGTGTGCCAATTAATATGTTGGTAAAAGTGAAGGGCACACCACTTGAAGATGTTGAAGACTTAGACCACTTTGAATTTGTGCGCACTATTGCTGTGGCACGAATTATGATGCCATTGAGCTATGTTCGACTATCTGCTGGACGTACAGCAATGAATGAACAGATGCAGTCTATGTGCTTTTTTGCCGGTGCCAACTCAATTTTCTATGGTGACAAGTTACTTACTACAGAAAACCCTGAAGCTGATGCGGATATGAACTTACTTAAAAAGTTAGGTATGAAGCCTGAAGAGCGTCACGATTACTCTGATGAAGCTTACGAAGCATCACTGTCATCTGCTATCGCTGACAAGGCAACCTCAGAGCTATTTTACGAAGCAAATTAATGGCTTTTGAGTATCTACAAGAAAGCTTAAATACGCGCAAGCAACAAGCATTGTTTAGGCACCGAGTTTGTGTACAAAATGGCAATGCGCGTTTTATTGAAATTGCAGGTAAAACCTATCTAAATTTTGCCAGTAATGATTACCTTGGGTTGGCTGATACCCAGTTGGATATGCAATCGGCTGCTACCGGTAGCACAAGTTCAGCTTTAGTAACGGGTTATCAGGCTATTCATAGGCAATTTGAAGCGCGTTTATGTAATTTGCTCGGCTATCAATCTGCTTTGTTATTTAGTACGGGATTTAGTGCAAACTCAAGTATTTTAAAAGCATTGTTTAATGATGCCAGCTCAGCAAAAAGCTGCGCTATCTTTCAAGATAAACTGAATCATGCCAGTTTAATTGATGGTGCGTTGCAAAGTAGCGCTAAACATATTCGTTTCAATCATAATGATATGGGCCATTTGCGCGCAAGGCTGGAAAAGTCTGCTGCAGTAAATAAACTAATCATTAGTGAAGGGGTATTTTCAATGGATGGCGATTCAGCGCCACTTGAGCAGCTCTATACCCTTAAAAAACAACACGATGCTTGGTTAATGTTAGATGATGCACATGCGTTTGGTGTGTTGGGTAAAGATGGTTTAGGTTCGTGTCAATTACATCAAAATAAACCGGATATTTTAGTTGTCACTTTTGGTAAAGCAATGGCAAGCCAAGGAGCTGCAGTACTTGGTAGTAAAACGCTGATTGATTATATGCTGCAATATAATCGCGATTATATTTACTCAACAGCGATGTCACCATTGATGGTAAACGCTGCCAGCTTTCAATTAGAGCGGTTATTAAAAGCCCATGACCAGCGTGCACAGTTGCGCACAAATATAGCTTTGTTTAAGCAATTATCTGATGCTGCGAATATTGCTGTGATGCCATCAAATACGCCAATTCAACCCGTGGTACTGGCAAGTGCTGAAAATGTATTGCAGGTACAAAGTAAATTACAACAAAGTGGAATTTGGTTAAGTGCGATTCGCCCCCCAACGGTGCCTGCTAATACAGCAAGGCTTAGGATCACTATAACAGCGGCTCATCAAGCACAAGATATTCATAATTTAGTACAGCAGCTTGAGGTGCAATTATGAATGCAATAGCAAAAAATGTCGGCCTCTCAAATTCGATGGTAAAGCAAAATACAGCAGAGCGATTCTCTAAAGCTGCTAAGCAGTATAAAACCCACGCCCGTGTTCAACAGCAAGTAGCTAGCCGTTTATTTTTATTGTTAGAAAATGGACAAGACTGTTTACTTGATTTAGGCGCTGGACCACTATTGCATCGTGGACAGTTGATAAAACATGCAGCAAGTGTGTTACATATCGATTTAAGTCATGGCATGTTACAACAAGGACAAAGTGATACTTGGCGGGTGTGTGCTGACATGGATAAACTACCACTGCAAAGTGCCAGTGTCTCTTGCATATTCTCAAACTTTGCGATTCAATGGAGTAGTGCACCGGCACAGCTATTCAAAGAGCTAGCTCGCGTGTGTAAGCCTGATGCTCAGGTTGTTATCTCATCAGTGCTTGATGGTTCCTTAAAAGAAATATCTCAGGCGTGGCGAAGTTTAGATAATCGTTGTCATGTAAATAGCTTTTTGGCTCTGCACGAACTTGAACAGTTTGCTAAAGATGCAGGGTTTGGTATTAATCTATCTAAACAAGTATGCTTAAAAGATAGCTTTGAAAACCCACAACAGGCATTGAAGTCGGTTAAAAACATTGGTGCTAATCAAATACAAAACCAAAACAACAAGCAGTTTGGTTTGATGGGCAAAAAACGCTATGAAAAGCTATTATCAGGCTACCCCTTAGAAAATAACCAAGCGTTAGTAAGCTATGAAGTAGCCATTATGGATCTAATTAAATTATGAGCGCATTTTTTATTACTGGCACAGATACAGAGGTTGGTAAAACCTACGTAACGGCATTGTTACTTAAATTTTTGACCCAGCATAAACGCAAAGCGATTGGCTTTAAACCTATCGCCGCTGGCGCTGAGGAGGCGTTTGGGCAGTTGGTTAATGATGATGCATTAACATTAATGGAATCGTCTTCTGTGCATGGAAAATATGAGCAAATCAACCCAATTTGTTTTGAGCCGCCTATTGCGCCACATATTGCAGCGCAGCAAGCCGGTGTTGAGATTACATTAGAGAAATTAAGTCAATACTATCACCAGTTAGCAACATTGGGCGCAGAGTTTACTTTGATTGAAGGTGCTGGTGGCTGGGCTTTACCCATTAATGATTCACAATATCTATATGATTGGGTTAAAACAGAGCAGTTGCCTGTGATTTTAGTTGTTGGTATGAAGTTAGGCTGCTTGAATCACGCAATATTGACCAGCCAAACTTTAAAAGCACAAGGTGTTAAATGCGTTGGTTGGGTAGCCAACCAAATAGACCCAAATATGGCTAATTTTGATGACAATTTAAATAGCTTGCGTAAACGCCTAGAGGCCCCTTTACTGGCTGTAGCGCCGTTTGGTGAAGAGCAAGCTAAGCTGCAAATATATGCAGCTTTAACAGACTTATTTGGTATTAATCTGCAAAGCTAAAACGACGGATTTAGCCGTCCAAGGACGGCTTATTCTGCTATTGCTTGTTGCTTTAGGTAATTGGGCAATAGCTCCTCAACTATTTTTTTAGCTGCAATGGTATGTCGTACACCACTGAACATCACTGATGTTTGTTCTTGCATGCCCGTTATTCCAGTTAAAGTCCAGCCTTCACCTAATTCAGGGCACAGTACTTTCGTCGTTGGGGGAATAACTTTAAACTCGTCTGACATACTCAACTCCAGATTAGACTTAATTTTACATGCTAGTTTATACTATTTTTGCAAATTGCCAATTGAGAGCCTGCATATATGCGACTTTACACACCTAGGTTGTTACTCAAGCCAATAACCTACCGTGATATGAACTCACTACATTTAATTTTAAATGACCCATTAGTGGCTAAATTTAATGATTATGGCTATAAAATCTCAAAATCAGAAGTAAGGGCTTTGATCCAGTGGGATTTGGAGCAAAGCTATCTTGGCTTAGGGCAAAGGTTAAGTATAAATAGTCACAATGGGACTATGAAAGGTAGTATTGGTTTATATGACTTTGACTGTAAATTAGGTGATGTGTTTATTGGTTTTGAGTTGGGAAGTGCGTATTGGTATCAAGGGTTTATGCGCGAAGCAATTAATTGTATTTTAAATAACATAGCGCAGCTAATTGATGTGAAAAGTAGTGTTCGTTTGATAGCGCAGGTACAACCGCAAAACGCACGTTCAATAAAATTGCTAGCTCAATTGGGTTTTATAAAGCACCTTGACAATAAATATGTTAAAACAATAGCTCTTTAACATTAATAACACAGCCGGAACACATCATACTATTGAATGGATTGCAGCTTGTTACTCAGCAATCGTACTAGTGAATCTACATTCGACGTTTCATCGTTTAATCCAATAAGCAGGGTCATGAAGTAGCAATCCATCATAATATCTGCTTTATGCACATCATAAGGTTGACCTGCAAAAAGTGTGTGCTTAAAAGATTCTAACTGATCGGAAAAATAAGCCTGTTGCCAAATAATACCTGAAAGTAACTCTTTACTGAATTCTCTATTGTTTAAGTAAAATTCATATAAGAATTTAGCATAATGCCTAAGTCTAAGGCGTGGCGTATGTAATTTTTCACTTTCGGCTGCTTCAACAAGAACTTGCTCTATTTGTTCGTGCATTGCCATTTTCAAAATATCTAATTTAGTAGGGAAATGAGAAAAAACGGTCCCTGTAGCAACGCCGGCTAATTTAGATATTTGTCGTGTAGTGGTGTTGGCATAGCCATACTCGGTAAACAATTGCCAGCTTGCATCAAGTATTTTTTGTTTTGTTGATGATTTTTTATTCATAATCTCACCAGTGAGTTAGAGCAAAAGAGTCTAGCATAATGGAAGAAAAACACACATACTACTTGAAATTGAGCGCGCTCATATTTAATAATGAGCGCGCTCAATTTTGGGTGCTTTTGATATATGGAGTGTTTTTATGAATGTACTAGGATATGTATTGTTTCTACCTTTTATCTATTTTTACAGCTTTATACTTGGGCCAGTTTTGAAATGTGCTTTGATCCCCGGTGGGTTGTGTGTATTAATGTTGATTATGGGTCCAAAAGAGTTCTTTAAACACATGAAGTTAGCCGCACAGACGCAAACATCTCATAAACCTGCAGAACTAACATAGTTTTACTAGTCAGATTAGTTTAAAATTGGGTTTTTAGGTTTAGGGCTTGCTGCCTATTTCAGCATGCTCAATAGAACTTTCCTAGGAGCCCATTATTTTAAGCGCAGCTAATGTCACCATGCAGTTTGGTGCAAAACCCCTTTTTGAAAATATATCAGTTAAATTTGGCGACGGTAATCGCTATGGCCTAATCGGTGCAAATGGGTGTGGCAAATCTACATTCATGAAAATTTTAAGTGGTGAGCTTGAGCCAAGCACTGGAAATGTCAGTGTTTCGCCCAATACACGTGTAGCTAAGCTAAACCAGGACCAGTTTGCATACGAAGAATTTAGTGTAATCGATACTGTTATCATGGGCCATAAAGAACTGTGGGAAGTTAAAGCTGAACGTGACCGTATTTATTCTTTGCCTGAGATGAGTGAAGAAGATGGTATGAAAGTCGCTGACTTAGAAACCGAGTTTGCTGAAATGGATGGCTACTCTGCCGATTCAAAAGCGGGTGAGTTGCTTATAGGTGTTGGTATACCAACAGAGCAACATTATGGTCCAATGTCAGAAATTGCGCCTGGTTTTAAGCTTCGTGTATTATTAGCACAGGTTTTGTTTGCAAACCCAGATATTATGCTGCTTGATGAGCCTACTAACAACTTGGATATCTATACCATCAAGTGGCTAGAAGATGTTTTGAATCAGCGAGAATGTACTATGTTAATTATCTCGCATGACCGTCATTTTCTTAACTCCGTATGTACGCATATGGCTGATATAGATTATGGTGAGCTTCGAGTTTATCCTGGTAATTACGATGAGTATATGTTCGCTGCGACCCAAGCGCGTGAAAAGCTATTAAGTGAAAATGCCAAGAAAAAGGCGCAGATTGCTGAACTACAACAATTTGTTTCGCGTTTTTCTGCTAATGCATCAAAAGCAAAGCAAGCGACATCTCGTGCTAAACAAATGGATAAAATTCAACTAGATGAAGTAAAGGCATCATCTCGCCAAACGCCATTTATTCGATTTGAACAATCAAAGCAGTTATTTAGAAACGCGCTTGAGATGAATGCACTTGCCCAAGGGTATGAAAGTACATTGTTCTCAGGCCTTGAAGGATTAGTGGAAGTTGGCGAACGCATTGCCATAATTGGTGAAAACGGGGTTGGTAAAACCACGTTATTGCACACATTTGCTGGTTGTTTAGCTCCTAAAAGCGGTAATTTTAAGTGGTCTGAAAACGTCAACATTGGCTATTATGCACAAGATCATGCTGATGATTTTGAAAAAGATATTAATGTTTTTGAATGGATGGAGCAGTGGCAACAACAAGGTGATGATGAGCAAGTTGTGCGTAGCTTCCTTGGTCGTATGTTGTTCTCTCAAAACGACATCAAAAAGCCTGTAAAAGTACTATCTGGTGGTGAACAAGGCCGTATGCTTTTTGGTAAGCTAATGATGCATAAGCATAATATTTTACTTATGGATGAGCCAACAAACCATATGGATATGGAGTCTATTGAAGCATTAAACTTAGCACTTGAGCAGTACGAGGGCACCTTGTTTTTCGTATCACATGATAGACAGTTTGTATCTTCATTGGCGACTCGAGTTTGGGAGATTAAAGACGGTAAGGTGATCGACTTCAGAGGCAGCTATGATGAATATTTAGCAACGCAAGAACAAGCTAAATAAAGAAAATTGAGTAAAGGCCGCGCACAATGCGCGGTTTTTGTTTTTATCCGTCATTAGCAATTTAAGTTGTATTATGAAACGTTTTGACGGTTATGTTTCTAGGCCTGCAAAGCCTGAAAATAATGGTATTAGCCGACTTTTTAGGTATAATACTGCGCAAAAATTATGTTGATTTGGCTACCCCTATTATTTCTCAAATCAATGAGTCTCTAACGTATCGTTTAATTTTAACACCGAGGATTTATTATGACGGTTGGCATTATCATGGGTTCAAAGTCAGACTGGCCTACAATGACACACGCAGCAGAGATGTTGGACAGATTTGGCATCGCGTATGAAACAAAGGTTGTGTCTGCGCACCGTACTCCTCAATTGCTTGCCGATTACGCATCAAGTGCAGCAGAACGTGGTATTAAAGTCATTATTGCAGGTGCTGGCGGTGCCGCACACTTACCGGGTATGGCGGCTGCCTTCACAAGTTTACCTGTACTAGGTGTGCCTGTTAAATCAAAAACACTTAATGGCGTTGACTCATTGTTATCAATTTGCCAAATGCCAAAAGGTGTTGCTGTAGGTACATTGGCAATCGGTGATGCAGGTGCTGCAAATGCTGGTTTATTGGCTGCACAGATCTTAGGTTGTCAACAACCGGAGATTTTTGCCAAAGTTGAAGCGTTTCGTAAAGAACAAACCGAGACAATATTAGCTAACCCAAATCCAGCGCAGTAATATGAATATTCTAGTTTTAGGGGCAGGGCAGCTTGCTCGCATGATGAGCTTATCTGCAACTCATTTAGACTTACACGTGCTTGCATATGACGTGGGTTCAAAGCAGGTGATCAATCCAGTAACGTTTAACGTTGAGCCGTTTTCGCTTGAACAAGCAATTGAGCGAAGTCATGCTATTACAGCTGAGTTTGAACATATTCCACACGATATACTTTCTTTGTGTTCGCAAAGTGGTAAGTTTTATCCAGGCGCACAAGCAATAGCAATAGGTGGCGACCGCTCGCTTGAAAAAAGCTTGCTAGATAAAGCTAAAGTTGCATGCGCACCTTATCAACTCATTACACAGAAAAGTCATTTTCTAAGTGCAATCGAGCACTTAGGTATGCCTATGGTAGTTAAAACTTGCCAAGCGGGTTACGATGGCAAAGGTCAATGGCGAGTAAAAAGCAAAGATGACATCGAACAAATTTGGTCAGAAATGGCAGCGTTTTTAGAATCAGGTACAGATATTTTGCCTCATACTATCATTGCTGAGCAAATGATCCCGTTTGATAGAGAAGTGTCGATTATTGGAGTGCGTGATAAAAATGGTCAATGTAAAACTTATTCATTAACAGAAAATCAGCATACCGATGGAGTGTTAACATTATCAATCGCCGGTAAAGCAAAGCCAGCAATTGAGCAACAAGCGCAAGATGCATTTAACGCCTTGGCTAATGAACTTAACTATGTGGGTGTACTGGCTATAGAGTTTTTTGATGTTAAAGGTAAGTTGCTGGTAAACGAAATTGCACCACGGGTACATAACTCAGGGCATTGGACGCAACAAGGTTGCCATGTTAGCCAATTTGAAAATCATATGCGTGCCGTCGCAGGTCTTCCCCTTGGTTCAACCGCATTACTAAGACCAACAGCGATGATTAATGTGCTAGGCCAAGCGTCAATACCAAATGAGGTGCTCAGTATCTGCGACACAACAACTCATTGGTATGCTAAAGCTGCGAAACCTGGTCGTAAGATGGGTCACATAAATGTGTCCGCAAACGATTTACCACAGTTAGGAAGTCGTTTAGAGAAATTAACGCACTTTCTTTGTGAACGTGATTACCCTGGGGTTGCAAGTACAGCACAAAGTCTCAAAGACGCTTAACCTAAAAGGCCGAGCTTAGCTCGGCTTTTTTATGCATTGGAACTGCAAAAAATGGTAGCACAGCAAAAAATTAAACTTGCCTTTATTAGTCTATTTGTTGTGAGCTTTACGCCTTTGATAAGCGCGACATTGGCACTGGCTTTTGGAATCTTATTTGCTTGGTTCTTTGGTAACCCATATCAACAGTACAGTAGCACATTGAGCAAATGGTTATTAAAAGTTGCCGTGATTGGGTTAGGGTTCAATGTCAATATAATGGATGTGATTGAAGTAGGCCGAAGTTCTATTGTACTTACCATTGTCAGTATCACAGCTATAATTGGACTCGGTGAGTTACTTACTCAAGCTTTTCGTCTAAATCGAAATACTGGTGTGCTTATCTCTTTTGGTACCGCGATTTGTGGTGGCAGTGCGATTGCAGCGATGGCACCTGTGATCAAAGCTAAACAGCATGAGATTGCGGTTGCATTGGCAGTTGTTTTCTCTCTCAATGCGATTGGCTTGGTGTTATTTCCAATGATTGGTCGTATGTTGGCATTAAGCGATGAGCAATTTGCAACATGGGCGGCACTGGCGATTCATGATACCAGCAGTGTGGTTGCAGCATCAGCGGCATATAGCCCCGTTGCAGTTGGGATTGCCACTACGATTAAATTAACACGTGCAATGTGGATTATTCCGTATACTGCCGCAGCAGGGGTATTTTGGCGTAGCGAAGAGCGAACCAGTATTCCTTTGTTTATATTTGGGTTTTTATTAGCAGCTATGTGCAATAGCTTTTTACCTGAATTAGATTCGGTTTGGCAAAACCTCTACTTTGGCGCGAAGCATATTCTTGTGGCGACTTTATTTTTAATAGGTGCATGCGTTTCAAAAGCAATTATAAAACAAACTGGGTGGCGTCCTTTTGCGATGGCGATGTTATTGTGGATCATTGTAAGTAGCGTACTGCTGTTACTTATTTTAGATAAATTAATTTAAAATTATATTGAACTGTTCTAATTTGTCACGGTCTTATATTTTGAGGCGTGGATAGGCCTCATTTCATAATCGTTGTCCATCAGCGACTATGTGAGCGCAGAGAGTATTTGGCCAGTATTATTTACTGGCCTTTTTTTATCTTAAAACTCGGTGATTAATCTTAAAATTATCGATATGTGTGCCTACATTTGCTTTAATGCTATCAATACAACAACCCATAAGAATCGCTATGATCAAACAATCTATCCTCTCAATTGCTGTGGCATCGAGCCTATTACTAACGGGCTGTCAAACAACCAGTCAGTTGAAAAAAAATAAAGTAGAAACGCAAAGTCTGGTTCAACCCATTGTGCAAACACCAGTTGATTTTGGTGGTGAAAAAATTACGATGGAGCAGGCAATGGCCCATCCAGATTGGATCAGTCGCAAACCAGAGAGCGCATTTTGGGCATCTAATAGCCAAGCTGTTATTTTTAATCAAAAGCAAATTGGCAATGAATTACGTGATACCTTCAAGGTAAGCGAAACTTCAGCACCAGCCAAAGTAATACTTAGTCAGCTTCATACCATAGGTGCTGAAAATGCGATTTACTCAAAAGATGGCAAATATCAAGCTTATACTTTTGAAGGTAATATCTTTATAAAGGAAATAGAAACATCCAGCATAACCCAATTAACCCATAGTTCAAAAAGTGAACATAGCTTACAGTTTTTAAACTCTGGTGAACTGGCGTATCGAGTAGATAACACTTTTTATAAAGTGAGCCCATCAACTGGGCGTACACATGAAATTGCAAAACTACACTTAAGTGATAAGCCATTAGGGTTACAGGAGCCCAGCAGCTATATTGCCAAGGAGCAACATAAGCTGATTGAGTTTGTTGCATTGCAGCACAAAAATAAAGCTGATGCGCAGTCAAGACAAGAAGCTCTACAGTCGCAAAACAGTACGATTGCTCATACACATTTTTATTTAGGAAAAGGCAAACAGCTCATCGAGGCAAGCTTATCTCCAGCAGGAGATAAGTTAATTGCAGTAATAAGCGATACTCGTTCTTGGCGCGATGACGGTGACATTATGCCTAATTATGTCAGTCAAGATGGTCATATTGAATTGGTTCCAGCCAGACGTAAGGTTGCTGATGCTAAAAGCCATTCATCAACCGTGATATTTATTGATATTTCATCACAGCAGCAAACTGAGCTTGCTTACAATACATTACCTGGTTTTGATGAGGACGTATTGGCGGCGGTCAAAAAAGAGAATGCACAGCGAAAAGGTGAAACTTATAAATCAAAAAAATCACCACGTGACATTAATTTAATGCCACCTTGGGGGCTAGATCCAGTTCAATGGAATAGTGCTGGCACTGAAGTGGCGTTAATGCTAGAAGCGTGGGATAACAAAGATAGGTGGGTAGCCACGGTTGACTTTGACAACAATAAGCTCGTATCTCAACATCGTTTGCATGACGATGCTTGGATTAATTACACCCACAATAATTTTGGTTGGTTCAATCACTCAAATACGCTTTATTATTTGTCTGAGCAAAGTGGCTATAGTCATGTATACAGCAAACCCCTCAATGGTAAATCGACACAGCTAACTGATGGTAAATTTGTCGTTTCAAACTTGACCTTAGCAAAAAACGACAAGCATATATATTTTAAAGCAAACGTTAAGCACCCTGGTATTTATGAAATATATCGTGTTAATACACAAACAGGGGAACGTGAGCAGTTAACTAACCTAGATGGTGTAACAGACTACAGCTTAAGTCCTAATGAGCAAAAGCTATTGCTGACTCATTCAAAAGTCATGATGCCAGAAGAATTATATGTAACAGATATTCAGCCCAATACAGCTGCAAAACGTTTAACAAATACCGTGTCTGATGCATTTTTAAATAAAAAGCTGATTGCTCCCAAAATTGTTGCTATACCGTCAAGCCATGGTGATGAGCCTGTTTACTCTAGAGTATATTACCCCGCAGATTATGTTGAGGGCGAAACGGGCAAAAAGCGTAAAGCAGTGATTTTTAATCACGGTGCTGGTTATACGCAAAATGCCCATATGGGTTGGTCGTACTATTTTAGAGAGTTTATGTTCCACTCATTATTAGCAAATGAAGGCTATGTTGTGATGGACATGGATTATCGGGCTTCTAAAGGATATGGCAGAGATTGGCGTACAGCTATTTATCGTCATATGGGTAAGCCTGAAATTGAAGATTTAGCCGATGGGGTTAAGTGGATGGTAGAACACACCAATGTTGATAAAGAAGCAGTTGGAACTTATGGTGGTTCTTACGGTGGCTTTATGACATTTATGGCCTTGTTTACACAACCTGATTTGTTTAAGGCCGGTGCCGCAATTAGACCTGTTACAGACTGGGCGTATTACAATCATGGCTATACTTCAAATATTTTGAACCACCCAGATATAGACCCAATAGCTTATGAAAGAAGCTCTCCAATGTACTTTGCTCAGGGATTGAAAAATGAGTTGCTAATTAATGCGCCGATGCTTGATGACAATGTATTCTTCCAAGATGTTGTTAGATTAGTACAAAGATTAATTGAACTTGAGAAAACAGGATTTGAAACTGCAATCTATCCAGTTGAGCCTCATGGTTTTAGACAACCATCAAGTTGGTTAGATGAATACCGACGTATTCATAAGCTTTTTAAAGAAAACCTTTAATAAGTATACGAGTTGATAAAAACGCCAGCATTTTGCTGGCGTTTTTTATT